>CAIVZW010000128.1 GCA_903910495.1 uncultured beta proteobacterium | reverse complement strand
GTGCGTCCGGATACGCGCCTGATCTGGATTGCCAACCCGAACAACCCGACCGGAACCTTCCTGCCGTACCCGCAGCTCAAGGCCTTTTTGCAGGCGGTGCCAAACGATGTCGTGGTGGTTCTTGACGAGGCGTACAACGAATACATCCCGCCGGCAGAGCGTACCGATACGACGGCCTGGCTGGCGGAGTTTCCGAATCTGGTGATCACGCGGACCTTCTCCAAGATCTACGGCCTGGCGGGCTTGCGCATCGGCTACGCGCTGGCCTCGGCCGAGATTGCCGATCTGATGAACCGCGTGCGGCAGCCCTTCAACTGCAACAATCTGGCGCTGGCCGCTGCAACGGCAGCACTTGACGACCATGAGTTCGTGGCCAGGAGCTACGCGCTCAACCGCGCCGGCATGGAGCAGATCGTCGCCGGACTCAAACGCTTTGGCTTTCTGCACATCCCCTCGCATGGCAATTTCCTGACCTTCAAGGCCGGTGATGCGGCCACGGTCAACCACAAACTGCTCAAGCAGGGCGTTATCGTGCGTCCGATTGGCGGTTACGGCATGCCGGAGTGGCTGCGCGTGACGATTGGTACTGAAATCGAGAACCTGCGTTTTCTCGAAGCGCTGGATAAAGCGGTGTAATGCGCGAAGCGATGAGCGGCTCACCGGAATTCGGCAAGGTCGTTGTCTTCGGCGTCGGCCTGATTGGTGGTTCGTTTGCCCTCGGGCTCAAGGCCGCCGGACAGGTTGAGGAAGTCGTCGGTTTCGGGCGCAGCATTGCCACGCTGACGCAGGCGCTGGATCTGGGCATCATCGACCGGGTCGGCGTCAATGTCGGACAAGACGTGGCGGATGCCGATCTTGTCCTGATCGCCACGCCGGTTGGGCAGATGCCGGACGTCATGGCGCGCATTGCCCCTTATCTCGGCGCACAGACGCTCGTCACTGACGGCGGCAGCACCAAGGAGGACGTGGTCGCTGCAGCACGCGCGCATTTCGGCGATAAGGCCGGGCAGTTTGTTCCCGCGCATCCGATTGCCGGTGCCGAGAATAGCGGGGCAGCGGCGGCGCGTGCCGATCTTTACCGGGAAAAGAAAGTGGTGCTGACGCCGCTGCCGGAAAATTCCGTTCTCAATGTGGCGCGTGTGCGTTCGGCCTGGGAGTGGTGTGGTGCGCAGGTTCATGAATTGTCAGCGAGCGAGCATGATCGCGTGTTTGCAGCGGTCAGCCATCTGCCGCATCTCCTGTCGTTTGCGCTGGTTCACGATCTGGTTGTGCGTGAAAACAGTGAACTCTTTTTCCGCTTTGCCGCCAGCGGTTTCCGCGATTTCACGCGCATCGCGGCCAGTCACCCGGAAATGTGGCGCGACATCTGTCTGGCCAACCGTGTTGCACTGCTTGAAGAACTGGATCGTTACCGTGCGCAGCTCGATGATCTGCACGATGCCCTGCAACGCGGTGACGGAGTGGCTCTGGAACAGACCTTCGATGTTGCCCGCAAGGCTCGCCGTTCATGGGCCGATGGCCAGGCCAAATAGCCATCATGAAATTTCTTGATCTGCCGCCGCTGCTTTCTGCGCAGGGAACCATACACCTGCC
>CAIVZW010000127.1 GCA_903910495.1 uncultured beta proteobacterium | reverse complement strand
GGGGAGCCGGAACCGCTGATTGCCGAGATGCGCGAAAAACCGACCAGCCGGGTTTCCCGGCATCCGGCATTTCTGCTGCCGGCGGAGAATGACGGCCTTCCCTCTTCGGTCCTCTTGCCGGCTGGTCTGACGGGACGTGCCCTGTCGATCCGTTTTATCGAAGCGCGCGAACAGCATCCGCTCGACCTGCATCTGGACGCGCTGGTCGAGCGCGGCAGCGACTGCGAGCGCTGGTCCTGGTCGTGCGCCAGCGCTTAAGCGCCAGCACCAGGGTGAGCGCAGCAAAGACCTCTGAGAGAAGTGCCCAGCAAAGCCGGCCGGCCGGGGCAGTCATGGCGAGGACTTGAGCCCAAGGCCCCGTTGCCTTCGGGGCGTCATCCCCGCGCAGACGGGGATCCGGAATGTTGATTTAACGCGGTTCCGGGTTGTGCGGATAGATCAACCGTAGTTCACCGGATTCTTGGTCAGCCAGTGCTTGTCCTGGGTCGTGCCGATGCGCTTGCCGGCCGCGCGCGCCATGGCCTTGGTCAATGGTCGCGTTTTCCAGGCGAAGCTGGCGCCAAAACCGACCACGGCGCCGAGAATTCCTCCGGTGATCACGCCGCGCAGCGGCTTTCGATCATCGGCCAGTACGCCGAAGATGGCCCCGGCCAGCACGCCGATGGCCCCGGCCTGCCACGATTCCTGTGCGGCTGCCGTCACCATGGTGGTGGTTTCGTCGGCCTGCAGCACCGACTTGCGCGCTTCTCTCGCCCCTTCAATACCTGATTCCACCAGTTCCTTGCTGTACGCCAAGTTTTCCTTGACCGTTTCGGAAATGCTCATCTCGTGATGCTCCTGTCAGTAGTGTAGAAAAAACCGGCGGTTCTACCCCGCACAAACGCCAATCCCGGATCACCCGCCCGCAGCACATCGCCTGCGGCCAAGTGAGGCCCGGACGAACTCAATGATACCGAATAATAGGCGGCAAGCCACAATTTCCGTGCACTATTGGCACATTGGCAATAAATCGGGGCGGTCTGGCCGCCCCGTCATTGCTTCGAAGTTTTCGCTACCGGTCAGGTCAGACCGTGCTTGACCTTGCTCGCCAATTCCTGCGGCTTGAACTGGTTGAAACGCGGCAGGAACTTGTCCCAGTCGATGATGTGACTATCGAGTTCCGGACCGTCGACGCAGGCGTGCTTGCGCACCATCTTGCCTTCGATGGTGACCGGCACCATGCAGGCGCCGCACATGCCGGTGGCGTCGACCATGATCGAGTTCAGGCTGGCCACGGTTTTCACGCCGTAGGGCTTGGTCAGGTCGCTCACCGCACGCATCATCAATGGCGGACCGATGGTTACCACTTCGGCAATATCACGGCCCTTGTTCTTCTTGCCGTTCTTCAGCATCTCTTCCAGCGGCCCGGTGACAAAACCCTTGACGCCGAAGGTGCCATCGTTGCTGGTGTAGACGATGTCGAGCTGGTCGCCGAACTCGGCTTTGAGCTTGCCGACACGTTCCTCATCCTTGGTCCAGAACAGCAGGTTGGCGCTGCGGAAGCCCGAGATCAGCGTGACGTGGTTGCCCTGGCGCAGATGCTCGCGCATGATCGGATAGACCGGCGGCAGGCCGACGCCGCCGGCGGTGAACACCACCGTCTGCTTCTTGGCATCGTAGTGATGCAGCTCACTCGGCAAGCCGAGCGGGCCGGCAATCCCGGCAAAGGACTCGCCAACCTTCATCTGGTTCATCTCGATACTGCTGGTACCCATGCCTTGAATGACGAGGCAGATGGTGCCGGCCTTGGCATCCCAGTCGGCAAGCGTCAGCGGAATCAGTTCGCCGTTCGGCCAGCCCAGCACGCGCACAAACTGACCGGCGCGTGCGGCACTGGCGACCAGCGGCGAATGCACGATGAACTCGACGATGCCACCGGCCAGTTCGATCTTCTCGAGGATGGTCTGCGGAGCCGCTCCGAGGTGGGTGTAATGCCCGGCGCTGGCAACCATCTTGCGGACTTCTTCGGGCGCGAGGTTCATGTCGCCGACGATTTCACGCGCGGCCGCCTGGCCGTCACCGGCCGCACGGATGGCGGTGGAACCGCCGCGTGCCGCATCGCCACCGGAATAGACGCCGGCCAGCGAGGTCTGCTGCTTTGAACCCTGACCGACATCGATCGATCCCCACTTGGTCAACTTGAGCGTCGGTTCGGAATCCTTGATGATCGGGTTCGGCGTGTTGCCGAGCGCCATGATCACCAGATCGACCTTCATCGGCTCGACCTGGCCGGTGGATACCGGACTGCGGCGACCAGAGGCGTCGGGCTCGCCAAGATCCATGACGTCGAGCATGGCGTGGGTAACGAAATTGGTCTTGTCGTCGCCGACGAATTCACAGGGCGCACGCAGGAACTTGAGCTGGATGCCTTCCTCGATGGCGTGATGCAGTTCTTCGACACGCACCGGCATTTCGGCGCGCGTGCGGCGATAGACGATGGTGACGTTGCCGCCGAGGCGACGCGCGGTACGCGCTGAATCCATGGCGGTGTTGCCGGCGCCGATGACGATGACTTCCTTGCCGCGGGTTTCGGGCAGCGGCGTTTCGTAGTCCTCGCGCAGACCCTGCATCAGGTTCACGCGGGTCAGGAACTCGTTGGCCGACATGACGTTGATCAGGTGCTCGCCGGGTACGTTCATGAAGCGCGGCAGGCCGGCGCCGGTACCGACGAAGACCTTCCAGAAACCGGCATTCTTGAGGTCCTGAATGGTCGCCGTCTTGCCGACGACGAAATTGGGCACGAACTTGCCGCCGAGCAGCTTGATCTTGCCGACCACGTCGTCGATCAGTTCGTTGGGCAGACGGAACTCGGGAATGCCATAGCGGAGAACGCCGCCGAGGGCATGGAAGGCCTCGAAGATGGTCACCGGGAAGCCTTCGGCGGCCAGCAGATAGGCGTTGATCAGGCCGGCCGGGCCGGAACCGACGACCGCCACCGGTGGTTTCTCGGCCTTGGCCCACGGATCGGGCAAACCGGCAAAGCGGGCGGCGATGCCATCGGGGTTGACCACCTTCTCGCGCTGCGGCAGATACCATTCGATCTGGCCGATTTCGATCGGCTGCTTGGTGTGCGCGCAAACGCCCTGGCATTGCAATTCCTGCGGACAGACGCGGCCGGTGACATTGGGCAGCGGATTGCAGTTCTCGATCAGCTCCATGGCTTCGCGGAAGCGTCCCGTACCGAGCAGATTGAGCATTTCCGGAATGTGGATCTTGACCGGGCAACCGCCCTTGGGTTCGAACTTGCCGGCAACATGCACGCCGACTTCGCAGGGCCGTTCTTCGCACTGTTTGTCGCGCAACGCTTCGAGCCAGACGAACATCTCGACTTCGCGGGTGCTGTAGCCGATGTTCATGTAGCCAAGGTAGCCCTGGTTAACCAGCCCAAAGTCTTTCGAACGCTCTTCCGGGTCGCGAATGTACGGCGGAATATAGTTGTCGGCCGGCCAGTCTTCCGACAGGCCCTTGAACATCGGGTAGCGCTCCGACAGGTTCAGGTCAAGGGCGCGGATGAACTTGCGCTTGAGACCCAGCGGCACATTCCAGACAAAGCGCATCAGCACCTTGCTGGTGTCGTCGTCGCGCAGCAGCAGATCCCAGAACGTTTTTACAAACTCCGGGCTGAGTTCGGGCTGCTTGAATTCCCAGACGATGGCGTTGGTGCCGTCGGCAATGAACATGTCGCGGAAGGCCTGCGGTTCTTTCAGCAGACGGCGCTGCAGCAGCGCCATCTGGTTGTGAAAGTCCTCGACCGCGGCCGACTGCTCCAGGGCTTCGAGCTGTGAGCGCGTACTCTCCAGCGTGGTGCTGGCGTTCAGGTAGCGGTACAGATCGTCTTGGTTGGAGGGTGTAGCTTCTGCACTCATCGAATGATCTCCGCATCGCAATTCGCCGAAACCCGCTTGATGCGGGCCTTTAGCTCGGGGGTTACCGTAACGCGCTCAAGGGCGCCAGGAATCAGTTGCCCGACTTCCTTGCTTTCGCCATTGACTACGATCCGGGTTTTCTCGAACAGTTCCGAGAGATCCTGATAACAGGTCTTGCAGTTGGTGCACTTCACCTGATCGGCGACATCGTAGCTCACCAGGGCCTCATCGCCGCCAGCAGGAGCGCTGGCCGCAACAGGCGTTGCGGCGGATGCACCAACGGACATGATCGGAATCACGGTGCCGTTGCCGACCTGCGCCTTGCTTGATGCGGCCAGTTCCGACATGGCCCGGGCGAAGCCGTCGAGCGAGGTGTCACGCTGCTTCACGGAGGCATCGACCTGCGCTTGCAGGGCCGCGAGACCGACGCGATATTCCGTGCTCATCTTGGAGACATGCTGACCGTCAAGATACTGCAGCAGGTTCCAGTACTTGCGGCGCTCTTCGACCAGCGCGACGATGGCGCTGGAAACGCCAACCTTGAGCAGGCGCTTCTTGCTGTCGGTCGAGTAGACGAAAGGCGTCTTGCCCTGACGTTGCGCCTCGCCAAGATCGATGAATTCCTCGACCGGAACCAGGTTGGCCGCGTCGGCGGCCAGCTTCTTGAACTGCTTCTTGAAGCGGATTTCGCCGAGCGCGAAGTGCGCCGGGGTCAGCGCCATGTTTTTCAGCTGCAGCTTGCCGTCGTCGTCGAGGTATTCGAGTGCGGTCGTCGTCCAGACCTTTTCCGGATCGGGGTTGCCCTCGAGCGAGAACCAGTCGTGCAGGTTCTTGCCACGGCGCGGGTCATGCACGAATACCGGGTTCATGCGGCTTTCGACCGCCAGACGGGACTGGCGCGCCGAGATGTTGTCGGCAATGCCGTGCTCGCCCTGGCAGGGCGTGTAGACGTCGAGAACCGCCGGCGAATCGGTGTAGGTGAGGAATTCCATCGTGTTCTTGAGGAAGTGGTTCTGCAGCGCGGTGCTGGTCGAACACACGAAGACGTTGGAATGGAAGGACGCAATCAGGCCGAGTTCCTTGCGCGCCTCGTGCTTGCCGCTGTGCGCGGCGCCGAAACGTGCGAGGTCGGAATCCTGACCGATGAAGCTCGACGTCGAAGCCTGACCGCCGGTATTGGAATAGGCACCGGTGTTGAGCACCATGACCTTGAGCGGCGTATCGCTGGCCAGGATGCGCGACAGTGCGCCGAAGCCGATGTCGTAGGTGGCGCCGTCGCCGCCTATGGTCATCACCGTCGGCAGCAGGCCGAGTTCATTCTTGCTGAACTGGCTCCACGACAGCATGCGCAGTTCCTGATCGTGCTTTTCGGGAACGTAGGCGTCGTCGAGTTCAAGACGGGCGATGCGCAGGGCGCGCACGTCGGCGACGGTTTGTGCCGAGATGCCTTCGAAGATGCCCTTGGCCAGCGGCTGGGCATCCTGGAACAGGCTGTTGACCCACGGATCGTTGTAGGCGTTGAACGGGAAGGTCGACGCATAAACGCTGCTGCAACCCGTGGAGTTGGCAATCACGGTGCCGGAAGGACCGTTGCCGGTCGGGCCACCTTCGTAGAGGTAAAGCCGCTTTTCCAGCGTGGCGATGAGGCCGGCGATACGCTGACTACGTGCGCTTTCCTTCTTCGACAGCGATGCCTGCTTGGCGGAGAGACCACTGAGCAGGCTTTCCAGATCGACCAGGTGATCCTGACGGCGCTTTTCGCTGATGGCGTGGCTGGTGGCCATCACCAGACGGATCGCCGTCACTTCGCCGCAGCCGCGGCAACCACCGTGACCACCGGTGGTCGAGTAGTAGTTGGCACGGTCGAGCAGCAGGCGCTTGATTTCGCCACCAGCTTCGATCGCACCATCGACAAAGCGCGCCGGGGTGTTCGGCGTCTTGCTCATGAACTCGAAGCGATCCTGCAGGCCGCTCAGCACGCTTGCATCCTGTTCGCATGCAGTCAGGGCGCTGGGGCCGCAAACGTCGAGACACTCAAGGCAGCCGGTACACTTCCACGGGTCGATATTGACGCCGAACAGGCCGCCACTTCCCGGCGTGGCTTTCTCCATGGCATCGAAGAAAGGCCGTGTTTTAGACACTGGATACTTGGCCAGCACCTCGACGAGCTTGCTGAAGTTGCCGAGCAGGGTCGCCTGCTTGGTCGGTATCTTCGCCGCCGCTTCGGCCACGAGTTGGTGGAAAGCACGTGCCTCCTTGCTCTGGCGATACGCATCGCGTACCGCGTCGGCAACGGCATAGACCTGGGCACGCATGGCTTCGCGCTGGACCTCGCTAATGTCGAGACTGGCGATGCCCGTCAGCAGCAGTTCATGGATGTCATGCACGGTATTCGGGATGGCCGCGTCCGGACAGACCAGCGCGCATTCCATGCAGCCGGTACACAGATCCGGGTTGAAGATCGGCACCGTACGACGGAAAATCCCCTTGTCCTTCGAGCCCGCCGTTCCGGCCGGCATGAACAGGCCGGTGCCGGGCAGAACGGGCGCTTCGGCAATGGTGCCCTCACGGAAAGGCTTGGCCACCATGTCGTCGAAATATTCGCGGTCGAACATGCCGCCGCAACCGGACGAACCGGAGGACTGACACAGCGCAGCCGAAAGCGAAACATTGCGCAGCGCGATCGGCGCCGGCCTGGCGTCGATCTTGATGAAGGCAGCGCTTTCGTAATTGACTTTCTTGGTCGCCTCGGCACCCTCGCGGATCACCGCCATGTTGCCTTCGACCACCGCGCCGCCCTTGCTGCCGAACTTCTTGGCGATCTGCTTGCGGATCTTTTCGAGGATGGCCTCGGCGGAAGCACCGGCCGACACCTGCTTGACATGCGCGGCTACCGCACCGATGAAGGCGATACCCATCATGCGCGTGGCCAGTTCCGGTGTCGGAGCGTTTTTCTTGGCCACGGCGAAGGCATCAATGATGAAGAAGTTGATCTTCTTCTCGCGGATGGTCTTTCTCGCCTGCGGCGGCAGTTCCTGCCAGACTTCTTCGGCCGTGGTGGAGGATTGCATGATGAAGGTACCCTCCGACGCCAAGCCGCGCAGCGGATTGGTGTGGCTGAATACCTTGTGGTCCGGGGAGATGACGACCTCGATATCCTCAAGTTCGGCGTTGGTGATTTTTATCGCTTCCGGACTCAGCGTGATGTAGTAGTTGGTCGGTGCGCCGCTCTTCTCGGAACCGTATTTCGGCGCCGACTTCGAGTGCATTTCAAGTACGCCGGCCAGAATGTCGGTCAGCAGCTTGCCCGAGGCGATGGTGCCGTAACCGCCCACCGAGTGAAAGCGCACACGGAAAGCGCTATCCGGCAACAGCCTTGGATTATCTCCGGTTTCCAGCGCCATCAGTTCGGTTTCGGGATAGGCGGCCTTCAGGCGTTTCTGCAGTTCGGCAACGCGCGGCGTCGGGTTCTTCGAGAAGAACTGCGAACCGAGATAGATCAGCGGCGCGCCCTTGCCGCTCTCCATGTTCTTGAAGGCGGCAATCAGGTGGCGCGGTTGCAGGTCGTGACCGCCGAGACCGAAGATCGCCGTGGTCAGTTTGGGCATGGTCTTGATCGCCGGGATGTCGGCGTGGCGAATCTGGTCGGCGTTCTCGCGCGCCTTGAACAGCGCCTGGGTGACCAGGCTGGTGAGGGCGGTCTGGTCGGAACGCTCGAGCACGGTGACCGCCTTTTTGCCCTTCAGTGCCTCGACCAGTTCGGCCTCAGGGAAGGGTTGCAGCAGCTTGACCGAGACCAGGCCGACTTTCTTTCCCTTGCTGCGCAGGTAGGTCACCACGGCTTCAACGTCGTCGGTGACCGAACCGAGGCCGACCATCACGTGGTCGGCGTCGTCGCACATAAAGGTATGCACCGGCGAGTATTTGCGCCCGGTCAGTTCGGAATATTCGGACATGGCCTGGCGAACCAGTGCGGGAACCGCGCTGACAAAGTGCGTGCGGTGATCGGCGGAGCCGGCCTGGAAGTCGGGCTGGTTCTGGACCGGGCCGGTGAGGCCGGGATTATTCACGTCGACCTGCGCCGGCACCAGTTGGCGCGTGCCTTTTTCAAAGGCATTGATCCACTGGCGCCGCCACTGGCCGTGCAGTTCTTCGGGCAGCCAGCCCTGGGTCTTGGCGACCAGTGCGCCTTCGTTGTCCTTCTCGACCTTGGCGGCATTGGTCTCAAGATATTTCTGCAGGGCGGCAAGATTGCCTTCAGTGATCTCGGTCTCGTGCCGCGACAGGTACTGATTGAGCTGAAATACGCGGCCCTTGGAACCAAACAACATTTCCTGTGCCAGAGTCGGTGCCTTGATGCGTCCGGCGGGATCACCGAGGTACTCGCGCAGCAGCTCGGGTTCGGGCATCATCGCTTCGCTCATCATGTGACTGGTGGAGAAGCCGTCCATGGCATTGGCCACGGGAATCAGCGAGAGCGAGGAAGCGCGGTAGGCGATCGCCGCCAGGTCAGCCGCTTCCTGCGGATTGGAGCCGAAAAGAATGGTGTAGCCGGAGGAGAGCAGGGCATAGACGTCGTCGTGACCGGCCATGACGTTGAGCGAGTGCTTGGAGACGACACGCGCCGCAACCTGCAGCACAAAGCCGCCGAGCTTCTTGCCGACAGTCACGTAATGGGATTCAAGCGCGTAAAGGATGCCCTGGCTCGACGAGGCGTTCGAAATGAATTGCCCGCCGGTCAACTGCGCACCGAGCGCACCGCTCTGTGCCGAATGTTCACCTTCCGGTTCGAAGAAAAACGGATGCTTGCCCCATACATTGACACCGCCTTCCGCACGGAAGGCCTCATAAATCTCAGCGATCTCGGTAGACGGGGTAATCGGGTAACCGATGACGCCGCCGCAAACGTTGCTCATGACATGAGCCACTGCGCCATTGCCGTGAATGACGTTGGGAAGACCTGGATATTTCGCTTTTTTAACTTTCATGATGACGTGTCCGAAGTATGGATGGGAAATTCAACCGTACGCGCACAGGTGCGCCGGTCCGCTTTGAAAGAAAACTTGGGGAGGCTGGTGCGAGTCGCTCGGCCTCATACTGGAAATTCGGCAGCATCGCCGCCCTTGCTGCGTCTTGGCCACATCGGCCGCAACTCCTTGCCTCGATCATATGCTCTCCGCCTTGAGGATATCGGAAGCCGCCCTGTGGCGTCACCTGTTGTGACGTAACGGAACAGAAAGCTGCCCCTCCAGAACTAACTATTTTACCAACTTTCGTTGCACAGAATGAGATGATGTTTCAAAAAAATATCGTCGGGAAGCAATCGTTGGTTTGATTGGTCCGTAAAAAGGAACCCCGCAAACTCATCGTCAGGTCCACGCTGCGGGGCTTTCAGGCCATCCGGGAGCATTCTCCGAACCCGTCGCCAGCGCACCGGGCGCAAGGCGCCGATGCCTTCGGGGCGACGGAAATCCCTTTTCCTAACGTGCATGGATGAGGCACCAACCCACATCATGAATGACGGAGGTTGCCCGTTTCCCTCACCCCCGACCCCTCTCCCAGAGGACGAGGGGAGGTTCGAGAGTCGCTCGCGCGACTTTCACACTAAACGACCTCGAGGTGACCGATACCCGAATTCAGGTCGCGGTCCTTCGACTCCTTGCCGTGTAGCTTGATCTGCAGGCGCAGGTCGTTGAGCGAGTCGGCATTGCGCAAAGCGTCTTCATACGTGATGCGACCCGCCTCGTAGTGCTCGAACAGACCCTGGTCGAAGGTCTGCATACCGAGTTCGCGCGACTTTTTCATGATTTCCTTGATCTCCTGCACCTCGCCCTTGAAGATGAGATCAGAGATCAGTGGCGAGTTGAGCATGATTTCAATCGCCGCCACTCGCCCCTTGCCGTCCTTTTTCGGCAGCAGGCGCTGCGAGACAATCGCCCGCAGGTTGAGCGAGAGATCCATCAGCAACTGGTGACGGCGGTCTTCCGGGAAAAAGTTGATGATCCGGTCGATAGCCTGATTGGTGCTGTTGGCATGCAGGGTGGCGAGACAGAGGTGCCCGGTTTCGGCAAAGGCCACCGCGTGATCCATCGTTTCACGGTCGCGGACTTCGCCCATCAGAATGACATCGGGCGCCTGACGCAAGGTGTTTTTCAGCGCGGCTTCCCAGGAATCGGTATCGACGCCGATTTCGCGTTGCGTGACGATACAACCTTTGTGTTCGTGGATGAATTCGATTGGATCCTCGACGGTGATGATGTGGCCGTGACTGTTCTTGTTGCGGTGATCGACCAATGCGGCCAGCGAGGTGGTTTTTCCGGTTCCCGTACCGCCGACAAAGATGACCAGTCCGCGCTTGGTCATGGCAATGTCTTTCAGGACGGTCGGCAGGCCGAGTTCATCCAGGGTCGGAATCGACATGTTGATCGTACGGCAGACAACCGCCACCCGCCCCTGCTGGATCAGCGCATTGACCCGGAAGCGGCCGATCCCCGAAGGCGAAATGGCGAAGTTGCATTCCTTGGTCGTCTCGAACTCGGCCGCCTGCCGGTCGTTCATGATCGAGCGCGCCAGTTCGGACGTGTGCTGCGGGGTCAGGACCTGGTTGGACACCGGCGTAATCTTGCCATCGACCTTGATGGCCGGCGGGAAATTCGCGGTGATGAAGAGGTCCGAGCCATTCTTCTGCGCCATCAGGCGCAGAATGTCGTGCATGAATTTTAGAGCCTGATCGCGTTCCATATTGTCCTCTCAATCCCCAGGTGCTACGCGCCAGGGAAAGTATCCTTGTTGGCGGCCTTGCCGCGAGCTTCGGCAGCGGAAACCACGTTCCTGCGCACCAGTTCAAGAAGATTCTGATCGAGGGTCTGCATGCCCAGCTGTGCACCCGTCTGGATGGCGGAATACATCTGGGCCACCTTGTTTTCACGGATCAGGTTACGGATCGCCGGCGTACCGATCATGATTTCGTGCGCCGCCGTTCGCCCCATACCATCCTTGGTCTTGAGCAGCGTTTGCGAAATCACCGCGCGCAGCGACTCTGAAAGCATTGAGCGAACCATTTCCTTCTCGGCAGCAGGGAAGACGTCAACGATACGGTCTATCGTCTTGGCGGCGCTCGAGGTGTGCAAAGTACCAAACACCAGGTGGCCGGTTTCGGCACCGGAAAGTGCCAGGCGAATGGTTTCCAGATCGCGCATTTCGCCAACCAGAATAACGTCGGGATCCTCGCGCAGCGCCGAGCGCAAGGCGTTGGCAAAGGACAGTGTGTGCGGGCCGACTTCGCGCTGGTTTATAAGGCACTTCTTGGATTCGTGCACGAACTCGATCGGATCCTCGACGGTCAGAATGTGGCCATGATCGTTCTCATTGACATGATTGACCATCGCCGCCAGCGTCGTCGATTTGCCCGAGCCAGTCGGACCGGTAACCAGCACGATGCCACGCGGATACTCGGCAATGTCCTTGAATATTTTCGGGCAATTCAGATCTTCGAGCGTCAGCACCTTGGAAGGAATGGTCCGGAAAACCGCTGCGGCACCCCGATTCTGGACAAAGGCATTGACCCGGAAGCGCGCCAGATTGGGGATTTCGAAGGAGAAATCGCACTCCAGATTCTCTTCGTAGTGCTTGCGTTGCCCGTCGTTCATGATGTCATAGACCATGGAATGCACATCCTTGTGCTCCATGGCCGGCAGGTTGATACGACGGACATCGCCATGCACCCGGATCATCGGTGGCAACCCCGAAGACAGGTGAAGGTCGGATGCCTTGTTTTTGACACTAAAGGCCAGCAGTTCGGTGATATCCATCGGGGTTCGTCCTCAGCGGTGGTCAGGGCACGGTGCTATACTTTGCAGTATCTGGGCAACATCTGATTATGACTACAATCTCCGCTAACCTGCAAGCCGTTCTCGCACGCATTCATGCAGCAACCCTAAAGTCCGGACGCCAGCCCGGCGATATTTCCTTGCTCGCCGTCAGCAAGACCTGGCCGGCGTCCGATGTGCGTACAGCGGCTCTGGCCGGGCAGCGGGCTTTCGGCGAGAACTATGTGCAGGAAGGCACGGAGAAGATCGCCGAACTCGCTGCGCTGGGGCTTGAGTGGCATTTCATCGGCCCGCTGCAGAGCAACAAGACGCGGCTGGTGGCTGAAACATTCGACTGGGTGCATTCGGTCGACCGCCTGAAAATTGCCGAGCGGCTGGCCGAGCAACGCCCGGACTCGCTGCCGCCTTTGCAGATTTGTGTGCAGGTGAATATCAGCGGGGAAGAGACAAAAAGCGGTGTGCCAGTGTCTGACTTGCCGGTGCTGGTGCGGCAGATTGCCTTGCTGCCCCGTCTGCAACTGCGCGGCCTGATGGCCATCCCGGCGCCAACGGAGGATGCGGGTGATCAGCGGCAGGCGTTTCGCCGCTTGCGCGAGGTTTTTGCAGGGCTGAAGGAAGAGGGCTTGGCGATTGATACGCTGTCGATGGGCATGACCCACGACCTCGAAGCGGCCATTGCCGAAGGTTCAACACTGGTGCGTGTCGGCACCGCTATTTTTGGTGAAAGAAGCAGAGCATGAAAATTACATTCCTGGGCGGCGGCAACATGGCCAGTGCGCTGATTGGAGGCTTGCTGAATAATGGTTTTCCGGCCCGTGAAATCGCCGTGATCGAGATTGGCGCGGAAGGCCGTGCGCGGCTGGAAAAAAATTACGGGATACGCTGTTACGCCGAAACGGAGGCCGCTGCACTGGCCTGCGACGTGTTGTTGCTGGCGGTCAAGCCACAGCAGATGCGCGCGGCCTGCGCCTCGGTGGAGAAACACCTCCGGCAGCAACTGGTCATCAGCATCGCGGCGGGCCTGCGTCTGGCGGATCTTTCGCGCTGGCTGGGCGGCTACGGCAAGCTGGTACGCACCATGCCCAACACGCCGGCACTGATCGGTTCCGGTGTCACCGGGCTGTTTGCCCTGCCGACGGTCTCCGAGGCGGAACGACTGGGAACCGAGCGCGTCATGCAGGCGGTCGGCAGCACCGTGTGGGTTGCCGATGAAGCCCAGATTGACGCGGTGACTGCCATTTCCGGCAGCGGACCGGCCTATGTCTTCCTGTTCATCGAGGCCCTGGAACAAGCCGCGTCGGAACTCGGCTTCTCGGCCAGACAGGCGCGCCAGCTGGCGATCGAAACTGTGCTCGGTGCCGCCAAACTGGCCGCCCAGTCCGAAGAGCCGGCCAATGTGCTGCGCGAGCGGGTCACTTCAAAAGGCGGCACCACCGAAGCGGCCTTGCGCACGATGGACGAGCGTGGCGTCAAGAGCGGCATTGTGGCCGGCGTGATAGCGGCCTACGCCCGCGGCGGCGAATTGGGCGAATTGCTGGGCAAGGATTGATATGCTGACACAGGCGGGTTTGTTTTTGCTCGATACGCTGACCGGCTTCCTCACGGTGACCCTGTTGCTGCGCTTTTATATGCAGACCTTCCGGGTTTCCTTCGCCAACCAGCTCGGCGCTTTTGTCGTGCAGCTCACCAACTGGCTGGTCATGCCCTTGCGCCGCCTGCTCCCGAGTGTTTTCGGTCTAGATCTGGCGACTCTGTTGCCCGCTTATCTGCTGCAGCTTGGCCTGCTCTTGGCCGTACTCGCGCTGCGCGGCCGCAGCGAGGTGCTGGCCATCGAAACACTGCTCGGACTGGTTTGTTGGCACGCCGTGCTGGCCACCCTGCGCATCAGCATTTACCTGCTGATCGGTGCGCTGTTCCTGCAGGCCATCCTGTCCTGGGTCAATCCCTATTCACCGCTGGGCCAGCCGGTAGCCCAACTGACGCGACCATTCCTCAACCCGATCCGGCGTTTTGTGCCAGCGGTGGCCAACATCGATCTTTCGCCCTTGCTGGCCATTCTGCTGGCGCAACTCCTGCTGATTTTTCTTTGATGGCCGAGAACTGGCTGCGCGCGGGCAAAGGGCACATCACCCTGAGCCTGCACATCCAGCCGGGAGCGAAGAAGACGGAAGTGGCCGGGGTCCATGGCGATGCCCTGAAGATACGCCTTGCCGCAGCCCCGGTCGATGGCAAGGCCAATGCTGCGCTGATCGGGTTTGTTGCCGATCGGCTGGGGCTGGCCAAGTCGGCGGTCAGCCTGAAGAGCGGCCAGACGTCGCGGCGCAAAGTACTTGAAGTCACTGATGCACCCGCTGATTCCGCGCAGCGGCTGCTCAGCGCCTGATTTTTCGGCAATCCGGATTATTTATTCGATCGTTCCCGACCTGGAAACGAGCGCATTGGCCTTGTAATGGAGAACACATGAAAACTCATCGAGTTGCAGTTATCCCCGGCGACGGCATCGGAAAGGAAGTTGTTCCGGAGGGCCTGCGTTGTCTTGATGCCGCTGCACGCAAGTTTGGCCTCGCGTTTCAGTGGGACGAATTCGACTGGAGCTGCGATTACTACCTGAAGCATGGCGTGATGATGCCCGGCGACTGGAAGGCGCAGGTCGGCGGGCACGATGCCATTTTCTTCGGCGCCGTCGGCTGGCCGGACAAGGTGCCGGATCACATTTCGCTCTGGGGATCCCTGCTCAAATTCAGACGTGAATTCGACCAGTACGTCAATCTGCGCCCGGCCCGGCTGATGCCGGGGGTTCCTTCGCCGCTGGCCAACCGCAAACCCGGCGACATCGACTTTTACATCGTGCGCGAGAATACCGAAGGCGAGTACTCGAGCCTCGGTGGACGCATGTTTGAGGGAACGGAGCGCGAGTTCGTCGTGCAGGAAAGCGTGTTTACCCGGATCGGGGTCGACCGGGCCATCCGTTTTGCCTACGAACTGGCGGCGACACGCCCCGCAAAACATCTCACTTCGGCAACCAAGTCGAATGGCATTTCGATTTCAATGCCCTACTGGGACGAGCGGTTTGCCGAGATCGGAAAGGACTACCCGGATATCCGCACCGACAAGTATCACATTGACATTCTGACGGCGAATTTTGTCCGTCACCCGGACTGGTTCGACGTGATCGTGGCCTCGAACCTGTTCGGCGACATCCTTTCCGACCTTGGCCCGGCGTGTACCGGCACCATCGCCATTGCCCCTTCGGCCAATCTCAACCCCGAGCGCAGGTTTCCCTCGCTTTTCGAGCCGGTGCACGGCTCGGCGCCCGATATTTACGGCAAAGGCATCGCCAACCCGGTCGGGCAGATCTGGGCCGGCTCGATGATGCTCGAGCACCTCGGTTACCCCGAGGCGGCCGCCGCTGTCCTGCGCGCCATCGAGGCGGTTCTTGCCGAAGGCCCGCGCACACCGGACATGGGCGGAAATGGCAGCACGACCGATGTCGGCAAGGCGATTGCCGAGCTCATCGAGACAACGCAACGCTGAAACTTAGCTTGAGTTGTATGGCCTCTCCTTTCAGGCGAGCAGGGCAACGCCCTTGATCTGGGCCCAGACCGGCTGGCCGGGCGTGATCGCCAGTTCGCGCTGCGAGCGCTCGGTGATGCGCGCGAGCAAGGGCGTGGAACCGACGCGCAGTTGTACCAGCACATGCCCCGGCGTGTCGGTGGCGGCGACCGCAGTGACGGTGGCTGGCAGGATGTTGACGATGCTCGACGCCCGTGGCCGTTCCAGTGCCAGGCTAACGTCGCGCGCGTGGATGCGGCAGCGCAGCCGGCTGCCCGGCGCTTCCGGGCGACGTCCGACATGCAGGCGGCCGTCGGCAAAATCGAGCTGCGAGAGGTTGTCGGCTTCGTGCGCCGAGAGGGTGGTCTCGAGGACCACGCCGGCATCGTCGGCAAAGGCCGGCGGCAGGTCGGCGCGGGCCAGCGTTTCGCACAGCGAGCCGCTGGCCACCACCTTGCCGTCTTCAAGCAGGACGAGATGGTCGGCCAGTCGCGCCACTTCGTCCGGAGCGTGGCTGACGTAAATGACCGGGATCGACAGCTCGTCGTGCAGGCGTTCCAGGTAGGGCAGGATTTCCAGCTTGCGCCTGAAATCCAGCGCCGCCAGGGGTTCGTCCATCAGCAACAGGCGCGGCGCGGCAAGCAGGGCGCGGGCGATGGCTACGCGCTGGCGTTCACCGCCGGACAGGCTGTCCGGTTGGCGCGCAAGAAGGCCGGTGATGCCCAGCAGTTCGGCAACCGCGGCCAGGTCGTAACGTTGTTCGCTGGCCGCTGCCCGTTTTAACCCGAACTCCATGTTCCCCTGCACCGAAAGATGAGGGAAAAGGCTGGCTTCCTGGAAAACGTAGCCCAGCGCCCGGCGATGCGTAGTCACAAAAATGCCGTTTTGCTCGTCCTGCCAGATTTCATCACCGACGGAAAAAAATCCGCCCGGTGCGCGTTCCAGCCCAGCCATCGCGCGCAGGCAGGTGGTCTTGCCCGAGCCCGAATGACCAAAGAGCGCCGTGATGCCGCGACAAGGCAGTTCGAGATCGATGTCGAGGCAGAAATCGCCGCGCTCGAGACGGAAACGGGCGCGGATGTTGCGGCTCATTGCCCGACCCTCCCGGCGCGCGGATTCAGGGTGTACAGCGTCAGCAGGACGATGAAGCTGAAGGCCAGCATGCCGCCGGCCAGCCCGTGCGCCTGCGCGTATTCAAGTGCTTCGACGTGGTCGTAGATCTGTACCGAGACGACGCGGGTCTTGTCCGGGATATTGCCGCCGATCATCAGCACCACACCGAACTCGCCGACGGTATGGGCAAAAGTCATGATGGCCCCGGACAGAAAGCCCGGCCGGGCCAGCGGCACGGCCACCGACCAGAAGCTATCCCAGGGACTGGCGCGCAGCGTTGCGGCGACTTCGAGCGGACGTTCGCCGATGGCCGCGAAGGCGTTCTGCAGCGGTTGCACCATGAACGGCAGGGAATAGAACACCGAGGCGATGACCAGGCCGGGGAAAGTGAAGGGCAGGAGTCCCAGCCCGAGCGCTTCGGTCAACTGCCCGACCGGTCCTTTCGGCCCCATGGCGACGAGCAGGTAGAACCCGAGAACGGTCGGTGGCAGCACCAAAGGCAGGGAAACGATGGCGCCGATGGCCCCTTTCAGGCGCGAGTGCGTGCGTGCCAGCCACCAGGCGATGGGTGTGCCGACCAGCAGCAGCATGGTCACTACGCTGGCCAGTTTCAGGGTCAGCCAGACGGCGCCCAGATCGGCATTGTCCATATCAGAACCTCGGTTTCAGTTTGCATTCACCAGTTCGTAGCCGTACGCTTTGATGATCGCACGCGCCTTGCCGGACTGCAGATAATCCAGAAGCGTAGTCGCTGCCCGATTGTTCTTCCCCCTGGCCAGAAGCACGGCATCCTGGCGCATGGGCGCATAAAGAGTGGCCGGTACGATCCAGGCGGAACCGGACGTGATCTTGCCCCCCTTGGACACCTGCGACAGGGCAACGAAACCGAGTTCGGCATTGCCGGTGGCGACGAACTGATGCGCCTGCGCAATGTTCTCGCCCTGGACGAAGCGGGCTTCGATGCGTTCGAGCACGCCGAGCTTTTTCAAGGTTTCGATGGCCGCGGCGCCGTAGGGCGCAGTCTTCGGGTTGGCCAGCGACAGGTGCCTGAATTCACCGTTTTTCAGAATGGCCCCCTTGGCATCGACGTAAGCTTCTTTCGCTGACCACAGCACCAGTTTGCCGATGGCGTAGGTGAAGCGGGACTGCGGCGCGATCAGCTGCTCTTTTTCCAGTCTGTCAGGCGTTTCGTCATCGGCCGAGAGGAATACCTCGAACGGTGCACCGTTGCTGATCTGGGCGTAGAACTTGCCGGTCGCGCCAAAAGACAGCACGGCTTTATGGCCGGTGTCCTTCTCGAACTCG
>CAIVZW010000126.1 GCA_903910495.1 uncultured beta proteobacterium | reverse complement strand
GGTTCCATTCCTAAAGCCAAGCAAACGAGGAGCATGATGCAAAGAGAATCGATGGACTACGATGTCGTCATTGTCGGTGGTGGTCCGGCCGGACTGTCGGCGGCGATCCGCCTGAAACAACTGGCGGCGGAGAACGCGAGTGACATTAATGTCTGTGTGATCGAGAAAGGCGCTGAAATCGGCGGTCATATTCTGTCGGGCGCGGTGATGGATCCCAGAGCACTCGAAGAACTCTTTCCAAACTGGAAGGAACTGGGCGCACCACTCAAGGCGCCGGTCAGCGCCGACCGTGTTCTCATGCTCAGTGCCACTGGCGCCATGCAGATGCCAAACTTCATGGTGCCCGCATGCTTCCATAATAATGGCAACTACGTCATCAGCCTGGGCAATCTCTGCCGCTGGTTCGCCGAACAGGCCGAAGCGCTCGGTGTCGAGATCTATCCTGGCTTTGCCGGCAGCGAAGTACTCTATCGTGACGATGGTTCTGTCGCTGGCGTGGCCACGGGCGACATGGGGCTGCTCAAGGATGGCAGCAAGGGTCACGCCTACCAGCCAGGAATGGAACTACGCGCCAAATACACCCTGTTTGCCGAGGGTTGCCGCGGCCAGCTCGGCAAACAGATCGAAGAAAAATTCGATCTGCGCAAGACCGCCGATCCGCAAATGTATGGCATCGGCATCAAGGAACTGTGGGAGATCGTCCCGGAGAAACATCAGACCGGGCTGGTCATCCATACCGCCGGCTGGCCGCTTGATGCGCATACCTACGGTGGCGGTTTTCTGTACCACATGGAGGACAATCAGGTCGCCGTCGGGTTCACTACTGGAGCCGGTTACAGCAATCCCTACCTCTCGCCTTTTGAAGAGTTCCAGCGACTCAAGACCCATCCTGCCCTGCGTGGTTTCTTTGAGGGTGGAAAACGTATCGCCTACGGCGCCCGCGCAATTACTGCCGGTGGCGTGCAATCACTGCCCAAGCTGGTTTTCCCGGGTGGCGCACTGATTGGTTGCGACGCCGGCTTTCTTAATGCAGCGCGTATCAAGGGAACGCACACCGCCATCAAGAGCGGTGCTCTGGCTGCAGAAGCCTGCTTTGACGCTGTAATTGCCGGACGTCAGGGTGATGAGTTGGCCGCCTTCCCCGAGGCCTATCGCAAGAGCTGGCTGTACGAGGAACTGTACAAGGCCCGCAACTTCAAGCCGTGGATGTCCAAGGGCTTGCATCTTGGCAGTCTGATGTTCGGTATCGACCAGATTCTGCTGCGCGGCAAAGCGCCGTGGACGCTTCGACATCATCACGCCGACCACACGAAGCTCAAAAAGGCGTCCGAGTGCCAACGCATCGAGTATCCAAAACCCGATGGCGTGCTGACCTTCGACCGCTTGTCTTCGGTCTTTCTTTCCAATACCAACCACGAGGAAGACGAGCCCTGTCACCTGACGCTCAAAGATGCTTCAGTACCGATTGACGTCAATCTGGCACTTTATGATGCGCCAGAAGAACGCTATTGCCCGGCAGGGGTTTACGAGATCGTGCGTGAGCAAGACGGTAGCAGTCCTCGTTTGCAAATCAACGCCCAGAACTGCGTGCATTGCAAGACCTGCGACATCAAGGATCCGACGCAGAACATCGTGTGGGTTGCCCCCCAGGGCGGCGAGGGCCCGAATTACCCGAATATGTAAGCAAGATCAACCTGGATGCTGTGTGGGTCCGGAACGAGGCCGTGAGCCTGCTGTAAATAAACCGCAACGCCCGATTTGGCGAATGCTGGCTCTCACCCCGGTCCTTGTACGTTTTATTGTGCAATATGCTACAAACGCGCAGGTTGGCTTCAGGCAGCACAATGCTCCCAAGCATCAACCATGTCACCAATTCACGGCAAAAGCCATGTGACGGCCTCCCGAAGAAAAAAATGGGCATTGTTGTTGACAGATAGTTGAACTTGGTTCTAATATAGAACTGTGTTCTACTATTAAAGAGGTATGCATATGGCCGGAAGCCAGTTGGCCCGAGCGCTTGGCGCTTTGGAACTCCTAGCCGAGAGTCCACAGGGGTTGCCACTG
>CAIVZW010000125.1 GCA_903910495.1 uncultured beta proteobacterium | reverse complement strand
TACAGCACTACGAATAGCAAAGCAACTCAAAGTCGATCCTGGAGAGAATGTCAAGTCGATACGGGCGGGGGGAATTGTCGGACGGCATGAGGACCTTTTCGGACTGCCCAACCAGACACTGAGAATCACTCACGAAAGCATCAACCTGGCAGCATTTGGACGCGGTGCGCTCGCTGGCGCAGAATGGCTTATGGAATACTCGCGGGGCTTCTATACCATGGAAAAGATATTAGCAGAGCGTTTCCGTGACGCGATTACACATCTAAAATGAGACGTTTTCTTGATAAAATACCAGAGCGGATCAGACTCCCAACGCTGACGGCGATTTATGGGGTGGTCAGCGGATTAGTCACGGTAGCCTTTATGCTCACTGTGAATAAACTGTTTGTGTTAGTCTGGCACAACCTGTCAAGCTTGGGACGGATGGAGTTTATCCTCGGCAGTTTCTTGATTATTTCACTAACCTCTATCGCATCTGGAATCCTTATGACAAAAGTCCAGCCAGATGCTGCAGGCAGTGGAATTCCACAATTGAAGGCGGCGTATTGGAAAGATCTTGGCGCGGTTCCTTTCCGCGCAGTCTTGGTGAAGTTCGTCGGTGGCGTCCTCGCGCTGGTGGGTGGTGCGAGCCTGGGGCGTGAAGGCCCGACGGTTTTCATCACGGGCGGGCTTTCCTCAAATGTCGCGGGCTGGCTTGGCGTTCCCTATCGCCGCCGCCGTCATGCCGCCGCGTCTGGCGCTGCTGCCGGCCTTGCCGCAGCATTTAACACACCTTTGGCTGCGATCAGTTTTGTCCTCGAAGAGATCCTTGGAGATCTGAATAGCAGGCTGCTCGGCAGTGTTGTGCTGGCTTCCGTTTGCGGAGCCTTCGTGGTCTACGCGCTCGTCGGCAGTCAACCATCATTTCTGATGCCGACTGTTGATGTGGTCTCGTGGAATATGTATCTTGTAGTCCCTGTCGCAGCGTTACTGAGTTCATTAGCCGGAGTGTTTTTTCAGCGCGGTGCGCTCGGTCTTCGACGGAAGATACGCCAGATAGACCAATTCCCAGCATGGTTGCGCCCGTTGTTGGGGGGACTTGTCACATGGGTGATCGGTTGCGCTGTGTTTCTCAACTGCCACCGTCTGGGGGTTTTCGGTCTCGGCTACGATGACTTGTCCGACGCTCTGCTACACGGTATTGGCTGGAAAATCGCGGGTATCCTGGCTGTCGCAAAAATCGTTGCGACTCTCGCCAGCTATGGAACGGGCGGGTGTGGTGGCATTTTTTCGCCTACATTGTTCATTGGCGCGATGTGCGGATTTTTCACGGCCGGTGTCGCGAAACACTGGATACCCCTCACCCCCGCCGATGAACTCGTGCTCGCGGCTACTGGGATGAGCGCATGCTTCGGCGCAGTCGTGCGAGCGCCCTTCACCTCGATCCTGATGATTTTTGAGATGACACACCAGTTCGGAATGGTTCCCGCGCTTATGCTTGGCACACTGATCAGTCAGGCTATTTCGCGTCTCGCAGGCCATAGCAACTTCTATGAAGAGGTTCTTCTTCAGGATGGTCACGAGATCCATAAGATTGCTCCTCCGCAGGATCTTACTGGCTGGCATAACATGCCCGTTTCCGTCCTTGCAAACAAAAAGCCAGTGTCCATCACCAGTCTGTCGCCCGCCGCGCTGAAGACCGCGATCATGAAAAATCCTTATCGTTGCTTTCCGGTCATCATTAATGGCGTGTTGCTCGGGATAATCACGCGCGATGTCATTGAACATGTACTCGCGCTTGGCAGTGAACCTGAACTAGAAGAACCCGTCATCTTCTTCGCAAAACAATCGTTGCAGGAAATAGAACCGCAGATGATCGCGTCGACAGTCGGTCTTTTCCTCGTCGCGGACACCGAGGGTGCTCCCGTCACCGGCATTTTTACGCTCCACGATCTCATGCGCGCCCAAACCGCCTTGACAGAATAAAGGGAAATAAATTGTTGTGTGCTAGCTTCAATCGTGCAATAATTTAACAAAGTTATGATTTCGAGCATCATTTATCGCAGCATCGTTATCTATCGAATGGTAATGGAACTGCTGTATAGAGGAAGGTATCGCGCGCGCTTTGACCCCGTCATCAACGTGATTCATAAGACGGATTCGTGTGTGCTGGAACTCTGTTTTGGCGATGTGGTGGTGGCTGAGGCGTGTCGCCTGCGCGGCGTGAACTGGATTGGACTGGATGCAAGTCCTGCCTTCGTGGCGCATGCCTTACGAAGCGGC
>CAIVZW010000124.1 GCA_903910495.1 uncultured beta proteobacterium | reverse complement strand
GTGACCGCGATGCGCTCTGCGCCCTCACCGTCCGACGTTTGAATTGAGGATCAGGACACCCGTCCAGACCTCATCCCCTGCGGCATCGACTCTTCGGAGCGGTGCCGCTTTTTCGTTGTACCTTTCAAAGGAGTTTCATTATGAAGATTCACGTTCAACCCATCGCGCTGACACCCGTTCGGTCGTCAAGCTCTGAGCGTCTCGTAAAACGCGGCGCACTCACGGCCTTTAGGCTGCTCCGTGCCGCCTGCGCACAGGCGTCTACCGTCCCCGGCCTTCTGGCTCAGGCCAGTGCCGACGTGCGCGAGGCGTGGCAGGAGTCCTCACGCCCAAACGCCTGAAGGAGGAAGATCATGTTAACGACAGGATTCACGATCTTCCTCGGCCTAGGATTGCTCCTCGCCAAACTGCCGCGCCACACGATGCTTCGTGTCTTGAAACACGACTTAGCACTGGATGTAGCGGTGACGCTGTTAGTCCTCCTGATTCACTGGGGGACCTTCAGCGGCGTGATGGCAGCGACGGTAGCGGGCCTCTTGACCAGTCTGGCGACGAGCGCAGCCAAGCGTTGGATTGGCTACATCGACGGGGCGTTCTATCACCCCGGCCGGATACGCCTCGACGTGTAACGCGCAACGAGAAATCCTTGCGCTGGGTCTTTCTATCCGCAGCAACCGGTGAGGCCGGACGACAGGGGTTACGTATCCTCCTGCGCGTCTGTATGCGCTTGTTGCGTTAGTTGATCGACCTCGTTTCATTCTTCCCTTTGTTTCACTTTCAATCGCCCGCACAGGCTCATTGCCTGTCGCGGGCGTTCCTTTTTTGGAGAACCAAAATGAAAGACCTCTATCAAGAAGTCACCGACCGCATCATCAAATCCCTCGAAGCCGGAACACCGCCGTGGCTGCCCCCGTGGGAAGGCGGCGAACTCACCCTGCCGGAGAACGTGACCTCCGGCCACCGCTACCGTGGCATCAACATCCTGCTTCTCCACCTCACGGCACAGGATCGCGGCTACACCACCTCGCGCTGGTTGACCTACAAACAGGCATTGGACAACGGCGCGCACGTGCGCAAGGGCGAAACCGGCACCCCGGTCGTCTTCTTCAAACCTCTGGAAATCGCCGAGAAGGCCAATACCGCCGAGGCCACAACCAAGGTCATACCGCTGCTGCGTTATTTCACCGTGTTCAATATTGATCAGGTGCAGGGCTTGCCCGAGACCCTGACCCCCGTCCTGCCTCAACACGACTGGGACCCACTCGTCGCAGCAGAAACGCTGCTCAGCACCTCCGGTGCACATATCCAGCATGGGGGCAACAAGGCGTTCTACCGGCCCGGTGATGACGTGATCCAGTTACCACCCCGAACGTGGTTCCCCACTGCGTCCGATTACTACGCAACGGCCCTGCATGAGTTGACGCACTGGACCGGTGCACCCAGCCGCTGCTGTCGGCCACTGGACGGACGGCGTCATATCGATGCCTATGCCTTCGAGGAGCTGGTGGCTGAAATGGGTGCGGCATTCACCTGCGCCCATTGCCACCTGCCAGCCCGGCTGGAACACGCCAGTTATATCGAGAGCTGGCTGCAGGCCCTGCGCAACGACAAGCGACTGATCCTCACCGCTGCGGGTAAGGCACAGGCGGCGGCTGACTATCTGCTGGCCCTGTCGGACTGCGTTCCGAGTCCAGAACGGGAAGCGGTGGCGGCATGAGCGACGACACTCTGATTGCCCAAGCACTGGCGATTCTCGCCAAGCGTATGCGCGTAACCGATCAGTTTTTAACCCCCAGTTCGGTGCGCGACTACCTGCGTCTACTGCTCTCTGGCAGAGAGTACGAGGTCTTCGTCGTGATCCTGCTCGATGCTCAGCACCGGGTCTTGAGCTGCGAAGAACTCTTTCGCGGCACCTTGACGCAGGCTTCGGTCTATCCCCGCGAAGTGGTGAAGGTGGCTCTGGCGGCCAACGCGGATAGCGCGATCTTCGCCCACAACCATCCGAGTGGGTGCAGAGAACCGAGTCATGCCGACGAGCTGCTGACGGCGCACCTCAAATCGGCACTGGCACTGGTCGATGTGAGGGTACTCGACCACTACGTCGTCGCCGGTGCCGAGTCGATCTCGTTCGCCGAGCGCGGCCTTCTGTAGTTTTCCCCGTAAGTCGAGCGTCACCGTGATGCACGCTCGTTAAACCCAAGCATCGCTTTTGAAACGCCCGGTAGGCGGCCTTTGTTGGCTGTCACCGGGCGTTTTTGCGTTTACAAGGAGTAACACCATGAAAGCAAGTAACGACAATTACTTCGTCGAACTGTCGAAGGTCAATGTCAATGAGCATGTTGAGCGTAAGGGCAACTTCAGCTATCTGAGCTGGCCGTTTGCGGTGTCCCAGTTGCGCCAGTTTGACCCCGCAGCGACGTGGGCGGTGCAACGCTTTGCCGGGCTGCCGTTCCTCACTACCGAAGCCGGATGCTTTGTCGAAGTCTCTGTAACGGTCAAGGAGGTCACGCTCAGCCAGATTCATCCGGTGCTGGATAGTAAGAATCGTCCGATCCTCGCGCCGACGGCGTTTGACATCAATACGTCGATCCAGCGGTGTCTGGTCAAGGCCATCGCGCTGCACGGTCTGGGGCTTTACATCTATGCCGGTGAGGATTTACCGGCGACGAGCGATGACGCCAAGCCGGAGGTGAAACCGGTGGTAGCCGAGGTTAAACCCATCGCGGTTACGCCGATACGTCCCGCAGCGACGATCAGCACCGTGCAGATCGCCCAGATCGAGCGGCTGCTCAAGGAGACCGAATCAGACCGGGGCAAGCTGCTGGCCTACTTCGGGGTCGAGACACTGGCCGAGATCAGCGTTAGCGACTATCCAAGGGTGATTCGCAGCCTTGAGAAGAGGAGGACCGCATAATGAGCGCAATCCTTAAACTGGTTCAAGGTACGCCAGCGTGGCACGCCCATCGTGCCCAGTTCCGTAATGCCAGTGAATCGGCGGCGGTGATGGGTCTGTCACCGTGGCAGACGCCGTACCAGCTCTGGCAGGTGCGTACCGGCCGGATGGAGGTCCCGATAACGGCACCGATGCGCCATGGTACGGAGATGGAACCGAAGGCGCGTGCGGCCTACGAGGAGCAGACCGGGCTGATTATGCAGCCGCTGGTGCTGACTGATGGCGATTATTCAGCCAGTCTGGACGGCATTACCCTTGAAGGTGATCTGCTACTGGAGGTGAAATGCCCCTATAAAGGGCAATCCTCGTCACTCTGGCAGGCGGTCTCGGTTGGTGAGGTGCCGGAACACTACCGGATACAGGTGCAGCATCAGTTGATGGTCGCCGGTGCAACACTGGCTCATCTCTGGGTCTTCGACGGTACAGAAGGCATCTTGGTCGAGATCAAGCGGGATGAGGCCACGGTAACGGCCATCCGGGCGGCGTGGGATGTGTTCCAGACGTATCTGTATAAGGACACGCCACCACCGCTCACCGAGCGTGATACGGTTGAGCGTACCGATCCAGTCTGGCAGTTAGCTGCTGGGCTGTATGTGTCTGCCAAGCGCAAGGCGGATGAGGCTACTGCTGAACTGGAGAAGGCGAAGGAGCGGCTGGTAGAGCTTGCCAGCCACGTCAGTGAGTCAGGCTTCGGGGTTACTGTCTCCCGGTACTTCAAGCAGGGGAACGTGGACTACAAGAAGGTGCCTGCGTTGAAGGGGGTTGATCTGAATGCGTACCGGGGGGCTGGAAGGGAGGAAGTAAGGGTGACTATTGGGAAGTGATAGAAAGTACACCCCCAAGTCAGGGTGTACTTTCCTTCGCGCTGGACTTAATACGGACTTACGATAAAAAAACGCCAATCTTAAATTGGCGTTTTTTTGATGTAACTTATTGAATTCATGTGGTCGGGGCGAGAGGATTCGAACCTCCGACTCCTGCGTCCCGAACGCAGTACTCTACCAGGCTGAGCTACGCCCCGACCGAAACAACGACAGCGCTAGAAGGACCTAGCAACAGCGAAGAGGCATAATTCTAGCAAAGAATCCTTGTATGTGGAAGCAGGCAGCAGATCAAGCGCCGCCATGGCCAGATCAGCTTCTGCCCTGGCCTGCTTTGTGGCGTGCTCCAGCGCCCCGGTGGCGTGAATAGCGGCCAGCACCGCTTGGAAGTCTTCCCGGCCACCGTTTTCGATGGCCTTGCGCACGCAGGCGACCTGCTCGGCAGTACCGTTCTGCATCACGTAGATCAGGGGCAAGGTCGGCTTGCCCTCGGCCAGATCGTCACCGAGGTGTTTGCCCGTTTCCACCTCGGCACCCGAATAGTCGAGCACGTCATCAATGAGTTGGAAAGCCGTCCCCAGATGCATGCCAAATTCGGCCATCCGCTGCTCGACTTGCGGAGAAGCGCCTCCGACAATGGCACCGAGTCGTGATGCCGCTTCGAACAGTTTGGCTGTCTTGTAGCGGATCACCTGCAAATAGCGCTGCTCGTCCACATCGGCATCGTGGCAGTTCATCAACTGCAGGACTTCACCCTCGGCAATGATATTGGTGGCATCCGACAGCACGCGCATCACCCGCATGTCGTCGATCTCGACCATCATCTGGAAAGCCCGCGAATACAGAAAGTCGCCCACCAGCACGCTGGCGGCGTTGCCGAACAGGGCATTGGCCGTCTCCCGTCCGCGCCGCAAATCGGACTCATCGACGACATCGTCGTGCAGCAGCGTTGCCGTGTGAATGAATTCAACCACTGCTGCAAGCTCTTGATGATGCGTACCGCGATAGCCAAAGGCACCGGCCGAAAGCAGCACCAGCGCCGGCCGAAGTCGTTTGCCGCCGCTCTGGGTAATGTACTCGGCAACTTGTCGTACCAGCACCACATCGGAGTGAAGACGGGCACGAATCACCGCATCCACGGCTTGCATGTCCGATCCGATCAGATTGTTGAGCGACTCCAGTTTCACGTTTCGACGCCTTTGGGGGGAAACCGCCGAATCTTAGGGGGCGCGCTGGACGGCGTCAAGCAAAGCGTAGCCGGCCTGGACTGCAAAGACATGCGAACCCTAGTACATTCCAATCCAAGTATGAGTCTGAGCGATCGTTTTTGAAGTTGAATTATTTATCAAAAAGGATTTTGGTTTAGGAGTCGCTGGTCTACGGGGCCTGTTGATTTTCTTGTCGATATTGAATCTGCTCAGGCGGCGGTTTTCGATCGGTTAAAAATGGTTTTGAAGAGAATTGCGCGGGCGTTGTTCAGACGCTGCGCGGCTTCATTGTCGCTCATTGCGCCCGCTTGCGCGTCGAGTTTTTCAAAGTCGGTTCCTGACTTGAGAAAGTTCTCAGACAAAGGCAACGACTTGAGCTTCTCGTAGGGCGTCATCATCAGTTTATAAGGATAACGTTTGCGCTGGCGGCCCTTGGCGTCGGTGATCGTTTCGGCGAACAAGCAGGGACGGTGGAAGTTGATATAGGGGTTCAGGTACTCGCGGCAGAAGGCATTGACGGGCACGGCAAAGCGTTGCGGGATGTGACTGTAGCCCAAGTGCTTGCGGACGATGGCGCCATTTTTCGATTCGGCCTGCGCGTTGTCGTTGCTGTGCCGTGAGCGTGATTTGGTTTGTTCTTCGATGAGCAAAGTGTTGAGTAATTTTGCGACGTGGCGATTGATGTACTCGGAGCCGTTATCGGTGTGGAAACCGAGAATGACGAAGGGGAAACTTTGCAGCAGCGCGTCGAGTACGGGAATCAGGAAAGC
>CAIVZW010000123.1 GCA_903910495.1 uncultured beta proteobacterium | reverse complement strand
CGGTGGGCAGCGCTCTTCCGCCGGGGCGTTCGTCCAACTTCTTCCACGATCAGATCCAAGTCGGGAGCCACCTGCATGTCCGCGCACCGGCAGGACATTTCCATATCGACCGCAGCGATGCACCGGTGGTGCTGATCGGCAGTGGCATCGGCATTACCCCGATGCTGAGCATGTTGAACTGGAGCCTTGCGCAACAAAAGGGACGTGAAATCTGGCTGTTCTACGGTGTTCGCCATGGCGGCGATCTGATGCAGAAACAGCACCTTGATGCCCTGGCGGCGGCCCATCCGAACTTTCATCTGCACCTGTGCTTCAGCAATCCGCGACCGGAGGATGTAATCGGGCGCGATTATCAGCACCAAGGGCGTATCTCGGTCAGCCTGTTACGCATGCAATTATCGCTCAGGCCCTATCATTTCTACATTTGCGGCCCCACCCCGATGATGGAAAGTCTGGTGCCAGCCCTTGAGGATTGGGGGGTGCCGGATACATACATCCACTTCGAGGCTTTCGGTCCGGCCTCGATCAAGCGCAAACAGGCACCTGTTGCCACCCTGCCCATCGAAAAGACAAGCGCCGATATCATGGTGAATTTCGCTCAATCGAGCAAACAGTTGCAGTGGTCGTCCACCACCGAGAGCCTGCTTGAGTTCGCCGAGGCCAATGCCATTGCCATCCATTCAGGGTGCAGGGCTGGCAGCTGTGGCAGCTGCCAGACAACGATCTTGTCCGGCGAAGTGAGCTATCGACAACCGCCGGATTTCGATCCGGAGCCGGGCACCTGCCTGCTCTGCGTCTGTACCCCAAAAACCAGCTTGATTCTGGAGGCCTAGATGACGGAATCGCTCTGGCGACGCCACATTCTGCCTTTTGCCGTGCTGCTCGGCGTTCTCGCCGCGGCGACGCTGGCTGGCGACTATGCCCTGCACCGTTTCAACCTGGTCTGGGTTGGCCGTTATCTGGGCATTCCAGGAACGATTCTGATCATCCTCTCCCTGGTCTATTCGCTGCGCAAGCGAAAATACATCACCAGTGGGAATCCGAAAATTCTTCTGACGTTGCATGAATTTGGCTCCTGGCTTGGCTCGCTGATGGTACTAATCCACGCCGGAATCCATTTCAACGCCATCCTACCCTGGCTGGCGACCATTGCCATGGGCGTCAACGTCATCAGCGGCATGGTTGGAAAAATGCTTCTCGATCGCTCGCGTCGTCATTTGCAGGGACAACGCGAACACTTCCAGTTGCGCGGCCTATCGCGGACGGAAGTTGAGCAAACCCTGTTCTGGGATGCCGTGATGCTCGATGCCATGACCAAGTGGCGCAAAGTGCATATTCCGATCTTCATCGTATTCGCAGTACTCTCACTGGGGCACATCATCAGCATCTTCCTGTTCTGGGGCTGGATATGAGCCGTGTCGTCAAGATAATTCTAGCTGTCAATCTGGTCGCAATGACGGTTCTGGTCTTCGTCTATCCACATCTGACAGTGGGGCCGGGCAAGCTGATTCCCGGTCACAAGGAACTGAGTACGGACTGTTTTGCCTGCCATGCACCGCTCACCGGAGCGTCCTCGGAGCGTTGCCTGAGTTGTCACAAGCCCGACGACATTGGGCGCCTGACGACGAAAGGCCAGCCCATAGCCAAGCCACTCACCACAACCCCATTCCATCAGAAACTGGTCAGTCAGGATTGTGTGGCTTGCCATAGCGATCATGCGGGAGTGAAGCGCTTCAGGCCGCAAGGACACTTCAACCATGCCTTGCTGAATGCGGTGACACGCGAGCAGTGCCAGGATTGCCACAAATCACCAACCGATTCGCTGCACCAGCAGATCAGCGGCAACTGCAAGCAGTGTCACAGGCAAGATCGGTGGAAACCGGCTACATTCGATCATAACAACTACTTCGAACTCGACCGTGACCACAAAACCGAGTGCGTGACTTGCCACGTGCGCAACGATTACAGCCGTTACACCTGTTATGGCTGCCACGAGCATACGCCGGCCAAGATCCGTCGCGAGCATGTCGAGGAAGGAATCCGCAATTTCGACAATTGCGTCGAATGTCATCGAAACGCCAACGAACACGACATTCGCGGAAGATCCGCAGAACACGAAGGAAAGCGCGGCAGGAAGAAGCGCGACTGAACAACACTGAACAGTGCCCGCGACGCACAAGATCAAACCTGCCGAGACATTCAGCTTCTGTTCACCTACACCATGGCAAAGTGTCCGGCGGCAGCGAATGGATACCATTCTCTGCCCATTGACCAACAAAATCGATTAAAAAACCATGAATCCAGATCAGCAGCAAGCCATTCTGACCCTCGCGCTCCTCGCCGCCCTTGCCGACGGCGCCAACAATGACCGGGAACGTGAGCAGATACGCCAACTGGCCGAAACACTGGGAGGAGAAACGGGGGCGAACGAATTACCGCGCATCTACCAGCAGGTGCTTCTGAAACAGGTCAGCCTGCTGGATACGGCCACCGTACTCATTGAACCGGAGCATCGGCAACTGGCATACGAAATGGCAGCCTGCGTTTGTGACTCCGATGGCCCCATGACCGTGCTGGAGAAAGAATTCCTGACTGAGCTCGCAGCCGCACTGAGGTTGGGCGACAAGTTCGCCAAGCGGGCCAACAATGCAGCTGAAGCCATGGCAGAACTGGCTGGTGATGCCGCCCCACCACCCAGCGCTAAGACTTCGACAAGTTTGACGCCTAGCCCAGTGGGCATTGCCACGCCCGGCATCCCGGACGCCGAGATTGACAAGAGCATCCTCAACTATGCGATTCTCAATGGTGCGCTCGAACTGCTTCCCCAATCATGGTCGTCAATGGCCATCATTCCGCTGCAAATCAAAATGGTCTATGGCATTGGCAAGACATATGGTTACGAACTTGATCAGGGACACATCCGAGAGTTACTATCGACGCTTGGCGTTGGCCTGACTTCACAGTATCTGGAGCAAATTGGCCGCAAGCTGCTGGGCGGACTTCTGGGCAACGTAGCGGGAAGCTTGGGCAAACAGCTTGGGCAATCCACCACCAGCGTCGCTTTTCCTTTCGCCACCACCTATGCCTTGGGACAAATCGCCAGGCGCTATTACGCAGGTGGAAGACAGATGAATACAGCACTGCTGCAGGACAGCTTCCAGAATCTGCTTGGCCCGGCCAGGGAGATGCAGGCCCGTTATATGCCGCAGATCCAGCAAAAGGCTGGCAATCTGGATCTGACCCAAATTATGGCCATGGTTCGTGGAGCTTAAAACATGAATACAACAAGCTTGCGCCCGTCCTTGACTCGTTACGCCTGGTTATCCATCGTGACGGCCATCGCCACCATGCTGCTCAAGGGTATTGCGTGGAAGATGACCGGATCGGTCGGGCTGCTGTCTGACGCCATCGAATCCATAGTCAATCTCGCGGGAGCGATGATGGCACTGTGGATGCTGACGCTGGCGGCGCTTCCTGCGGACGATGATCACGCCCACGGACACGACAAGGCCGAGTATTTCTCCAGTGCTTTCGAGGGATTCCTGATCCTGCTGGCGGCATTCAGCATCGCCTATGCCGCTATCGACCGCCTGATGAATCCTCAACCGCTTGAAGCCGTGGGTGTCGGGCTACTGATTTCCGTGGTTGCATCCCTGCTTAATTTTGCCACGGCGCGAACTTTGTTAAAGGTAGGCAAAAAGCATAATTCAATCACGCTGGAAGCCGATGCACATCACCTGCTGACCGATGTATGGACCTCGGTCGGTGTCATCGGCGGCGTCGGTTTGGTTGCACTGACCGGCTGGCTCTGGCTTGATCCGGCCGTTGCCCTGCTCGTCGCAGCCAATATCGTATGGACCGGCTATCAACTCATGCGGCGTTCGGCGGATGGTCTGATGGACATCTCCTTGCCTGCGGAAAAAATCGAGAAAATTGAAATCCTGCTGGCCGGCTATCGCCAACAGAAACTTGATTTCCATGCCCTGCGCACTCGCCAGGCGGGAGGACGCGCCTTCGTGACCCTGCATCTTCTGGTTCCGGGAGAGTGGACGGTTAAACATGGCCATGACTGGGCGGAGCGAATCGAAGCGGATATCCGCAACGCTTTACCACATACGCATATCACCATCCACCTTGAACCCCTGGAAGACCCAGTGTCGATGAACGATCAGGGACTTGACCGATCAATGAGCTGAACCACAGCACGGGCAGTCTCACACTCCAGCTACATCTCGCTGACAAGCTGAGCAAATTCCTCTACCTGCTGCCAGTCGGTAAACTCGATTACCGACTGTGGATCGGTTGGCCCATTGGTGATCCACATGATTAAACGGATCATCAAACGGTCGAAAAATCTGTATTTCGGAAAATCCAGCTTCCCGGCGAAAACCGCCAATTTATTTGGGCGCCACGAAGTTTTCTTGAGAAATTTGCGCATGTAAGGATTGGTTTCAGGCCGATTCTTTTCCGGTTTCCGGGCAACGATATTGACCGAAAAAAAGGCAGTTGGCTTGCTCTCGAGAAGCTGCAGGTTGCTGTCAATAAAATCGTAAATCCGCTTGTTGTGCCTCCCGTAACGGATGCTGGCGCCGACAATGATTTTGTCGAAAGAATGTAAATCCGAACGACTGAAAGCCTCGACGGCAACCAGAGTCACCTGATTCGCGTTCTTTTCAATCACCTGCTTCAGTCGATTGCAGATCTTTGTCGTGTGACCATCGGTAGTTGAATACAGAATAAGAATATTGGCCATATTTTAGTTGCGTTGATTTACCTTGAGTACGGAAATTGTCGTCGTTTCAATTTCATGCAAGTATCAGGTTACTGCTCGGCAATCGATCGTTCCGGTGCAGTAATACGGCGAAAGCACATATCGTTCTTATCGCTTTGCTTGGCCTCGTACATCAATTCGTCGGCCGCTTTCAACATCGCCGGGAACAGACGATCAACTTCTTCGAACCACGCTACGCCGATGCTTGCTTTCAGTGGCGGGAACCCTTCAAGAGCCATGTTTACCGCCAGGTGAATTTTTCGCCCGGTTTCGACTGCGGCGTCATATCCCGTTTCAGGCAGGAGGACAGCAAATTCATCGCCCCCCAATCGCGCCACCTGATCACTGGAGCGCAAGGCACCGAGCAAAGCCTTGGCTGTTGCTCGCAATGCAGCATCACCTGCCGCATGGCCCCTGGTATCGTTAATCTGCTTGAAGTCATCCAGATCCATAAAAATGACGGCCAAAGGACGCCCATAGCGTTTCGAACGATCGACTTCAGCGTCACCCGCCTCCAGAAAGGCACGCCTGTTCTGCAGGCCGGTCAGGGTATCCTGGGTTGCGAGTTCGTGCTCCCGTTCTAATTGCAGGCGAAGTTGAGCCGCAAGGAGAGCCACTACGCTGAAGGTCATCAAACGGGTTGCCGCATTCGCCCAGGGAACCCACGGAGCGCTGAACTGGTGTTCCGAAACGATATCGCTTACGGCCCAAATCGCCACGGCGAGGAAGGCCAGCAACAAGCCGTTTCGTTTCCCCCCCATCCAGGCAATCACAAGCACCGGCAGCAGTTCCAATGAGGCAAAAGCGAACTCGGCATCCGTTGCGATCTGCAGGGTAGCAGGTATCAGGATTGCAGTTAAGCAGACTGTCCATGTCGCCCAGCGGCGCCAACCAGACCAGAAGGTACCGAGGAGGAAATCAGATGTACCGAATTTTTCCATTGGACTCACTTCGTGATCAAACAAAAGAAACTGGCAGGTACGTTCCAATCTACACCATTTCTTGCGGAAACTTCCACAATAGAATGCCGTGACTCCAGATGCTGACTGGAAATCAGCCTGACATGTTCTTTCTCGTCTCCCGCGGCATTGATCTTATTGGGTCCCGAAGCGGATGATGTTCCAGTACAATTTGTTCAATTTTCTCAAGCCGCATTGCTTGATCGTTATTGAACAGGAGGTCTTCCTTGAAATACGTCCGCCTCGGAACAACGGGTATCAAGGTCTCGCAAATTTGCTTCGGATGCATGACCTATGGCGACCCGGCCTGGCACGAATGGGTGCTCAACGAACAGGCTGCACGGCCCTTCTACAAGGCGGCACTGGAAAATGGCATCAACTATTTCGATACGGCTGATCTTTATTCGCTTGGCAGGAGCGAGGAAGTCACCGGTCGCTTGCTCAGGGAAATGGCCTCCCGCGAAGAGGTCGTAATTGCCACAAAGGTTTGCCGACCGATGGGACCGGGGCCCAACCAGCAAGGGCTTTCGCGCAAGCACATCATGGCTTCGATCGATGCGTCGCTGAAACGCTTGCAGACCGATTACGTCGATCTTTACGTCATTCACCGTTTCGACTACGGAACGACGATGGAAGAAACGATTGAGGCGCTGCACGACGTGGTGAAAGCCGGCAAGGTGCGCTATCTCGGCGCATCGTCGATGTGGGCCTGGCAATTCTCCAGGATGATCACGCTCCAGCGCGAGCGTGGCCTGGCGCAATTCGTGCTGATGCAAAATCTGTACAACCTCATCTATCGCGAGGAAGAGCGAGAAATGATTCCACTCTGCCGGGCCGAAGGAATCGCGCTGACACCTTACTCACCCAACGCCAGGGGATTCCTCGCCGGCAATACGCGGGTAAGCGAGACCACCGTGCGCGGAAATACCGACAAGATGACCAGGAACTGGCTCCTGGGCGCTGCCGAAGAAGACAAAGTCATTGCCGACCGGGTCGGCGAGGTTGCGGCACGGCTGGGCGTGGCGCGCGCGACCGTGGCCCTGGCCTGGGTACTCGGCAAGCCGGGTATCACGTCACCCATCGTCGGCGCATCGAAACTGCAGCATCTCGACGACGCGTTCAAGGCGCTGGAGTTAAGCCTTGATGCCGAGACCGTGAAATATCTTGAAGATCCCTACCGGGTAAAGCCGGTAGCGGCGCATGAATAAGATCGGGGATGCGAGGCATTGCATCAGGCTGCCCTGAGCTGGCTCACTTCCCCTGAGCGACCTTCTCCAGGCCGACGATGTCGCCGTCGTAGAAACGGCTGCCGGATTCTCTTCGAACCAGCAGTCGTTCGCGCAGAAAGGCTGCGCTGATGCGGCTGGCTGTCTCGATGGTAACGCCGAGCATCAGACCCAATTCCTCCCGGGAGAAGTTGTAGATACGATTGCTTTCCCCGTCGCGCAGACGCAGCAGCAGGCGAGCCATGCGCACGCGGGCACTGACACCTGAACTGGCAAGGTCCACCAGCCACTGTTCGGTTTCGTGCAGGGCGGCCTGCAGTTTCTTCATCAGGTTCCATTGGAAACCGGGATGTTCAAGACAGAGTTGTTCGATAGCCGACAGGGGAACCCGGCAGGCATTGACGTTGCCGACGGTGACCGCAGTATGAGCGTAACTGCCAGCGAGAAGAGCCTCCAGACCGGCAACATCGCCAGCCTTGAGAACGCGTACGATGCGTTGCGTACCATCCCAGGCCGTGGCCAGAAGTTTGACCGCTCCGGTGCGCAGCACCCACACGCTCTCGGGCTTGATTGCCGGCTGGTACAGGAATTCCCCCGAGGGTGTGACTGTATTGTGCACATCAACGTGCAACCGGGCCACAGCGTCAGGCGACAGCCCGGCAAAGAAGGCGTTTTCACGGCCGTCACAGGCCAGGCAGTCCCCCCTGCCCCGCCAGGCCATACAAACGCGCAATTCCTCCATTGCTAGGCCCGCCTCCAGGTCGTTCCTTGCGCCCCGTCCTCCAGAACGATGCCTGCGGCCAGCAGTTCGCTGCGGATACGGTCAGCCTCGGGAAAATCTCTTGCCTTCTTGGCCGCCGCCCGGTTGGCGATCAGCAGTTCGATCTTGTCGGCCGCAAAGCCATTCTCAGCGCCCTCAATTTCTCCACTCGCCGGCGTGGCCTGCAGGAAGGTCTGCGGGTCGCGCCGGAGCAAGCCCATCAGACCGGCCAATGCCCGCAGTTGACCGGCGAGCTGCGTTGACTTGCTGCGATTGACCTCGGTCGCGAGATCAAAGAGCACGGCACAGGCTTCGGGAGTGTTGAAATCGTCGTCCATCGCTGTACGAAAACGACGGGCGTGTGCTTCGTTCCAGTCAATAGCAACCGCCGCCGTCTGTACGGCTTTGAGGGCCGTGTACAGGCGCGCCAGCGCCTGACGGGCATCGTCGAGATGGCTATCGGAATAGTTGAGCGGACTGCGATAGTGGGCACGCAGAATGAAGAAACGCACCACTTCAGCGTCGTATTTCTTGAGCACCGTGCGGATGGTGAAAAAATTACCGAGCGACTTGGACATCTTTTCGTCATCGATGCGAACGAAACCGTTGTGCATCCAGTAGTTCACGAACTGGCAACTGTGCGCGCCTTCGGACTGGGCAATCTCGTTTTCGTGGTGCGGGAACTGCAAGTCCTGTCCGCCGCCGTGAATGTCGAATTGCTTGCCGAGCAGGTCAGAACTCATTGCCGAGCATTCGATGTGCCAGCCCGGTCGCCCCTTGCCCCAGGGTGATTCCCAGAAGGGCTCGCCTTCCTTGGCATGCTTCCACAGCACGAAGTCGAGCGGATCATGCTTGGCCTGGTCAACATCGACCCGCTCGCCGGCACGCAGGTCGTCGAGCGTCTTGCCGGAGAGCTTGCCGTAACCCTGGAATTTGCGCACCGAGAAATTCACGTCGCCATCGGTCGCCTGGTAGGCCAGTCCATTGGTTTCGAGCTGGCCGATCAGAGTGAGCATCTGCGGCACATACTCGGTGGCGCGCGGTTCGTGGTCGGGTTTCTCGACGCCGAGCGCGAGCGCATCCTGATCCATGAAATCGATGAAGCGCTGGGTCAGTTCACCGATGGATTCCTTGTTCTCCTGTGCCCGCTTGATGATCTTGTCGTCGATATCGGTAATGTTACGCACATAGGTCACAGCGTATCCGCTCAAGCGCAACCAGCGCTGAACCATGTCGAAAACGACGAGAACACGGGCATGCCCGAGATGGCAGTAGTCATAGACCGTCATCCCGCAAACGTACATGCGCACCTTGCCCGGTTCGATTGGAACAAAGACCTGCTTTTCCCTGGACAGGGTATTGTAAATTCTCAGCATTTTCAGACTCACGAGAACGCCCCGTAAAAAACGGGAACGCAAGGAATACTTGGGATTCGACGCGCTTCTTGTTAGAATTGACACGTTAAGTAATCAACTTTTTTTGAAGTATACCATAACGATGCCTCCAAACTCCCTAACGCCATCACTGGCGCGCCTTTCAGCCATTTTTATTGGCTTGGTTCTGAGTGTTTCCGGCGCCAGCGCCCAGACCAATACTCAGGCCAATGCTCAAGCACTGCCAGAAATCCAGCTCCTGATGAAACAAGGCCAGATGCCGCAAGCACTGGAAAAGGTCGATATCTATATTTCGACCAAGCCGAAAGACGCTCAGGGGCGTTTTCTCAAGGGCCTGATACTGACCGAGATTGGACGCCCGGCGGAGGCCATCGCCGTGTTCACCAAATTGTCCGAAGATTTCCCCGAGTTGCCCGAACCCTACAACAATCTCGCCGTGCTTTACGCCCAGCAGAAGCAGTACGACAAGGCACGGGCAGCACTTGAAATGGCCATCCGGACGCATCCGAGCTATTCCATCGCGCATGAGAACCTCGGTGACGTTTATGCCAAGCTGGCCAGCCAGGCCTACGACAAAGCACTCCAACTCGACTCATCGAACACCGCCACACAGACCAAGTTGTCGATGATCAAGGAACTGATCAGCACATCATCCAAGCCGGGGGTGAAACCTGGCTCAGCGTCTACACGTCCGGCAACTGAACCGGTCAAAACTGCTGCCTTGGAAGCGCCCAAAGTCATATCCACCAGTCCTCCCGCCCCACCGGCAAAACCGGTCATCAAGCCTGCAGAACCCGCCGTCTCCGTAAAAGCCCCGGATGCCAGCAACGGTGACGCTGATGTCACCAAGGTCTTGCAGGGGTGGGCCAGTGCATGGTCACGCAAGGATGTGAAAACCTACCTCAGCTACTATGCCAGCGATTTTCAGACGCCGAACGGTATGGCGCGCAAGGCATGGGAAACCGAACGTACCCAGCGCATCGACAAACCGGGCAAGTTGCAGGTCAGCGTTGATGACATCAAGGTTTCTGTTGCCGGCGACAAGGCCACGGTCAGGTTTCGTCAGCATTACACCTCATCGACCCTCAAGACCTCGTCCAGCAAGACTGTTGTTTTCGTGAAATTCGCCGGCAAATGGCTCATTCAGCAGGAACGGGTCGGTTGATGCGGCGTGTTGCATTTGCTTTTGCGCTGATTCTTGTCTGCGCTGCAGGGCCAGACGTTATCGCCGGAGAAAACAGCCTCCCGAGCCACCTGGCAATTTTTTCTGACTCGGGTCCGGAACCACAACTCTCCCGGATTCTCGTCGAAATCGAGAAAAAACGTCTCGATACGGCGCTCGAACAAACCGAAACGCTCCTGAAACAGTATCCGAACTTCCGTCTGGCCCACCTGATCAAAGGTGATCTGCTGCTGGCACGCAGCATGCCACTATCGACCTTCGGCAACGCCAGCAATGCACCGCAGGAAAAACTGAGCGATCTGCGCGAAGAAGTCATTGCCCGGCTCAAGGCTTACCGTAACCGGGCAGCCACTGCCGACTATATGCCGCGCTATCTGCTGCAAATGCAGTCGGATCAGAAACACGCGATTGTCATCGACACGCAAAAATCGCGTCTCTATCTTTACCAGAACGACAATGGCCGTCCGCGTTTTGTCGCCGACTACTACGTCTCTCAGGGCAAACTCGGCGCCGACAAGACACAGGAAGGCGACAAGAAGACTCCTATCGGCGTTTATCACGTCACCTCCAAGCTGTCACCTCAGAAAATCGGCGATTTCTACGGCTCCGGTGCTTTTCCGATCAACTACCCCAACGAATGGGATAAGCGCCAGGGGCGCAACGGCCACGGCATCTGGCTGCACGGAACGCCATCGGATACCTTTTCGCGGCCGCCTAGGGCCTCAGATGGCTGCGTTGTGCTCTCCAACGTCGATCTCGATGCCCTCGCCAAAAATATGCAGATTGGCCTGACGCCCGTCATCATCAGTAACTCGATCGAGTGGCTCTCGTTTGACGACTGGCAGAACGAGCGCACTACACTCAACAAGAAGATCGACGAATGGCGCAGCGACTGGGAAAGCAAGGACGTTAACCGCTACCTGAAAAACTACTCGAAAAAATTCCAGACCAGGAATCAGGGCCTGGAGCAGTTCGCACAGCAAAAACGCCTGGTCAATGCCGGCAAGGATTGGATCAAGGTCAAGCTCTCGAATGTGTCGATGTTCCGCAATCCGGGCAAGGATGAACTGGTAATTGTCACTTTTGAGCAGGATTACCAGAGCAATAACCTCAACAACCAGATGAAAAAACGCCAGTACTGGATCCGTGAGGATGGTAGCTGGAAAATCATTTTTGAAGGAACTGCCTGATGATAAAGAAACTCTTCATAGTAACCGGGCTAATGTTCTCTGTCGTCGCCTTGGCCGCACCCAGCATTGAAATGCAGACATCTATGGGCACGATCGTCATTGAACTCGACTCCGAAAAAGCCCCGGTCACGGTGAAGAACTTCCTGCACTATGCGAAGGACGGCTTTTACAACGGCAGCATCTTCCACCGTGTCATGGACGGCTTCATGATTCAGGGCGGCGGGTTCACCAAGGATATGGGTGAAAAACCGACCGCCGGCCAGATTATCAATGAATCGCAAAACGGCCTGAAAAACCAGCGTGGAACGATTGCCATGGCGCGCCGTGCAGACCCGAATTCAGCCAGCTCCCAATTTTTCATCAACCACAAGGACAACTCCAGCCAACTCGATTACCCGTTGAATGGTGGTGGTTACGCCGTATTCGGCAAGGTTACGCTAGGCATGGAGGTGGTCGATAAAATCGCCAGGGTGCCGACCGGCAACCGTGGCATGCATCAGAATGTGCCGCTCGAACCGGTCGTCATTCAGTCTGTCAAAATCATCACCGATAAAAAATAAGGAATTTCCATGATCAAGCTGCACACCAATTTCGGCGTCATCACCCTTGAACTCGACGCCGAAAAAGCACCGGAATCCGCCAAAAACTTTCTCGCCTACGCTGCGGCCGGTCACTACGACAATACCATTTTCCATCGTGTCATCCCCGGTTTCATGATTCAGGGCGGCGGATTTGAGCCCGGCATGAAGCAGAAACCGTGCAAGGACCCGATCAAGAACGAAGCCGACAACGGCCTGAAGAACGATAACTACACGGTAGCCATGGCACGTACCTCCGACCCGCACTCAGCGACGGCGCAATTCTTCATCAATATCGCCGACAACGATTTCCTCAACTTCAAAATGCCCAATGCCAACGGTTGGGGTTACTGCGTTTTCGGCAAGGTCGTTGAAGGCATCGAGGTGGTCGACAAGATCAAAGGCGTCAAGACCGGCAACACCGGGTTCCACCAGGACGTGCCGAAAGAAGATGTCGTCATCGAACGCGCTGAAATTTGCTGAACGCAGCTGACTGCAGGGGTCTGAATACGCCGTGATCCATTTCATTTCAGACCTTCACCTTTCGCCACAAACGCCCGGTATCGCCCGCATCTTTCTTGATTTCCTCGCGGGCCGTGCCCGTGCCGCCGAGCATCTCTACATTCTCGGCGATCTCTTTGAAGCCTGGCCCGGCGATGACGGTATCGATGATCCCGAAGACGCTTTCAATCGTGAAATCGTCGATAGTCTGCGCGCACTGAGCGACTCCGGCGTCAAACTGTCGTTGATGCACGGCAATCGCGACTTCCTGCTGGGAAACGAATTTGCACTTCGCAGTGGAGCAAAGCCGCTGCCGGATCCTTACGTGCTGTCGCTGCCCGCCTGGCAATTTGTGCTTTCGCACGGCGACATGCTCTGTACCGACGACAAGGACTACCAGGCATTTCGCGCTCAGGTTCGTGATCCGGTCTGGCGCGTGACTTTTCTGAACAAGCCACTGGTGGAACGCAAAGCCATTGCCGCTGCGCTACGCCGGCAGAGCGAGAAGGCAAAGCTTGAAAAACTGAAACAGGGCCAGCACGACCTGATGGATCTCAATCCCGATGCCACGGATGATTTTCTGCGTTACCACGGTTACGCCACCTTTATTCATGGCCATACGCACCACCCGGCAATGCACGACCACCTGGTTGACGGCATCCATGTCGAGCGCTGGGTGATGTCGGACTGGCACGAAGATCGCGGCGAATTTCTGTGCTGGGACGGCAAACGACTCACCCGTGAGCCGCTTTAAAATCATTGCTTCCGAATTCCAGTTTTTGGATATTTCATGAATACGCTTTTTTCTGCTGTTCCAGGCCCCTCGCTCGAAGTAGAAATCGAACGCAACGTCGCTGCCGCGCTCGCCGAGGATGTCGGCAGTGGCGATCTCACCGCGCAACTGGTACCGGCAGGAGTCATTACTCGTGCCACGGTCATCGCACGCGAGAATGCCGTGCTCTGCGGTACGGCGTGGTTTGCGTGCTGTTTCAGGAAACTCGATCCGTCGGTCCGCATCGAATGGAAGGCAGCAGACGGTGACCCTGTCGTACCTGACCAGATTCTGTGCACAATCGAAGGCCCTGCCCGGGCACTGCTCACCGGCGAACGTACGGCGCTCAACTTCCTGCAACTGCTATCAGGCGTGGCAAGCAAAGCCAGGCAGTACGCCGATATCGTCAGCGGCACCAGGGCCCGGATCGTTGATACGCGCAAGACACTTCCCGGCCTGCGTCTGGCGCAAAAGTTCGCCGTCAAGTGCGGCGGTGGCGCTAATCATCGCCTGGGACTCTACGACGCCATCCTGATCAAGGAAAACCATATCATCGCCGCCGGTAGCATTGCTGCGGCAATGGCGGCGGCAATCCACGTGGCCGACGAAACGGGCGGACAGTGCGCGTTCATTCAGGTCGAAGTTGAAACCATCCCCGAGTTGAAGCAGGCACTGGATGCCGGCGCAAAGATGATTCTGCTGGACAACATGGACTTCGACCTGATGCGCGAGGCCGTGGCCATAACGGCCGGCCGGGCAAGTCTTGAAGCCTCGGGCAACGTCACTCTCGACACCATTCGCCGCATTGCCGAAACCGGCGTCGACCGTATCTCGATTGGCGCCTTGACCAAGGATGTTCGCGCACTGGATCTGTCCATGCGCTTTAAATGACAGGGGTGTCCGTTCAAAAATCCCACAACTGCGGCAAATGATATCGCTATAATTGCTACAGGAAAAACAGAACGCGGCTGGCAGTTGCCGGCAGCACGACAAAAGAAAGGGGCGTTCCATGCTGTTTGCGCTGTTCTACGTGATTGCCATCACGGTTCTGATCATGCATTTCACCGGATTTCTAGCGCGGCATAATCTGGAGTGGCTGGTACTGGTACTTGCTGCTGCCGTATTTCCGGCGGTAATCTACCTCTAGCCAAGGCAAGCGCAGCACACCAAAAGGGCACCTTCATGGTGCCCTTTTGGTTGTCTGGCAACAAGGCTCAGGGGCTTGCGTGCTGTTCGATGAACCGCTTTACTGCCTCGGCGCTGATCTCCATCACCTCGACCCGTTGCGGCAGGTTTTCAATGCCCTGCATGGCCGCCGGACGTTCCGGCAAAAGTCCGAGCGCCTCGACTATCGTTTCTTCAAACTTGGCTGGCAACGCGGTTTCGAGCACCACCATCGGCATCTCTGGCGTACGGTTTTCGAGCGCGACCTTGAGTCCATCTGCGGTATGCGTATCGACCATCACGCCGTAACTGGCAAAGGTCAGGCGAATCGTCGCCAGACGGTCGGCGTGGGTACTTCTTCCTGAAACAAAGCCGAATTGCGGCAGATTGGCAAAACAAGGCGTTTTCGAAAGATCGAAGCTGCCGCCGGCATCGACCCTGGCCCACAACTCGCGGATGACGGCCGGATCACGCCCGACCAGATCGAATACGAAACGCTCGAAATTGGAAGCTTTGG
>CAIVZW010000122.1 GCA_903910495.1 uncultured beta proteobacterium | reverse complement strand
TTCCTGTTCTGGGTGTTCTCCACGCCTATATTGGCTGGCGCTTGCTGCCGGCACTCTCCCTTGGCGCAAGCGGGACAGCAATTGGCATACTGATGCTGGTTTTGTCCACAGTGCTGTTGCCCATGGGCATGCTTGCCCGCTATCTCGTTTCACGGCCGGCACTGGCCGACCGGATCAGTTGGGCAGGTTCGTTGACCATGGGTCTGTTTTCGTCCGTTCTGGCGCTGACGATCTTGCGTGACCTGTTGCTGCTGGTGACGCGGTCGCCATCGCTCGCCACCCTGACGGCAGCAGTTGTTCTTCTGGCGGCGCTCCTGCTGACCTTGATCGGTTTCGTCAATGCACGCCGGGTGGCCCGCGTTGTCCGCATCGACATTCATCTGGCGGATTTGCCAGCGCCGCTTGCGGGCTTCACGATCGTTCAGATCAGCGATATCCATGTCGGGGCGACCATCAAGGGTGACTATGTTGCGGCGATTGTCGATCGGGTTAACAGCCTGGATGCGGACCTGATCGCCATCACTGGAGATGTAGTCGATGGCAGTGTTCTTCAGCTCTCCTCTCACACTGCACCCCTGGCCAGACTTGTTGCACGACATGGCGCTTATGTCGTTACGGGCAACCATGAGTATTATTCGGGGGCAACGGCGTGGATGGGGGAATTCCAGCGACTGGGCCTGTTTAGCTTGATGAATGAGCATGTGGTGATCGAGCACGACGGCGCGCACCTGGTTGTGGCCGGCGTGACCGACTACAGTGCCCACGCCTTTGACCTTGCACAAAGAAGTGATCCCCAGTTGGCGCTGGTCGGCAGTCCGGATGGAATTCCCAGGATATTGCTGGCCCATCAGCCACGTTCGGCACAGGCCGCGGAAGCCGCCGGCTTCGATCTGCAACTCTCCGGGCACACCCATGGCGGGCAATTCTGGCCGTGGAATCTGTTTGTCAGTTTGCAGCAGCCATTCACGGCCGGACTTCATCGGCTGGGCCGACTCTGGATCTATACCAGCCGCGGAACCGGTTACTGGGGTCCCCCCAAGCGCTTCGGTGCGCCATCCGAGATTTCTCTCTTGCGATTGGTTCCGGAGGTCACCAAGTAGCAGGCATGTAGAATGTTTCGGATGGGACGATTTGCCTTCTGACTGAATTCCATCAAAACTTGAGTTGCTTCAGCAGTTCCGTTTCCAGTTTTATCCGGCTCGCGCTTTCGCCGAGGTCGCCACCACTGATCAGAAAAGTATCTTCGACGCGTTCGCCGAGGGTAACGATTTTGGCGGTGTGGAGATTGGCGCCATGTAGAGCCAGGGTCATGGCGACCGTGTAGAGCAAACCGGGACGATCGGCGGCGCTGACCGAGAGAACGAAGTTCACGCCTTTTTCATCCGACTCGATGGTAACTGAAGGCTGGATCGGGAAATGCTTGACCTGGCGCGAAATACGCCCGCTCGCTGGCGCCTCGGGAAAAGTCTGGCGGGTAAGCCGGTCGGTCAGTTCATGTTCGATGTAGCTGATCATGTCGCGGTCACTGTCACGCCCGCTGACGTCGAGCAGCATGAAGCTGTCCAGCGCGTAACCGTGACGTGTCGTGTGAATTTTTGCATCCATGATGTTGTAGCCGGTACGGCTGAAAAAACCAACCAGACGGGCAAACAGATCGCGCTGATCGAGGGTGTAGGCCATGACTTCGAGGCCGTCGCCATGAGGGTTGACGCGTGCCTTGACGACCGGTTTCTTTCCGTCGATACGATAGTGCAGCGCACGCGCATGCCAGGCGATTTCATCGGCCGAGTGGCGCAGGAAGTAAACGGTATCAAGCTGATTCCACAGGCTTTCCTGGGCCGTTTCGGGAACCGCGAAATAGCGCAGCAGGCGCAGTGCTTCCTCTTGCTGTTGCTGGATGATTCCTTGCCTTAAGGGGGTCTGTCCACCAGACAGCAGGAAACGACGGGTCTGGTTGAAAAGTTCCTCGAACAACTGACCTTTCCAGGTATTCCAGACCTTGGGGCTGGTGCCGCGAATATCAGCCACTGAGAACAGGTAGAGCGCTGTCAGGTGGCGCTCGTCCATAACAATTGCAGCAAACGCAGCCAGCACGTCCGGGTCCGATATGTCCTGCTTCTGTGCAACGACAGACATTTCGAGGTGATGGCGTACGAGCCAGACAACCAGTTCGCTGTCTTCTGCACAAAGGCCGTGACTGGCGCAGAATTCCTGGGCATCCAGAGCGCCGAGGTCCGAGTGACCACCACCGCGCCCCTTGGCGATATCGTGGAACAGAGCGGCAATGTAGAGTAACCAGGGTCGATCGAAGTTGCTGATCAACTGGCTGCAGAAGGGATACTCATGGGCAAATTCAGTTTCAGAGAAGCGGCGCAGGTTGCGCAGCACCTGCATGGTGTGCTGATCCACCGTGTAGGCGTGGAAAAGGTCGTGTTGCATCTGGCCCACGATGGCTCCGAAGTTGGGCAGGTAACGACCGAGGATGTCAAACTGGTTCATGCGCCGGAATTCGTGCAATACGCCTCTTTCCTGCTTGAAGAGTTCGACGAAACGGGCCCTGTTTTCCGGGTTGCTACGAAAGTCATCATCGATCAGGGTGCGCGCACGCCACAGCGAGCGAATTGTGCGCGCCGTCATGCCTTTCAGTTCGGAGTGCTGCTGCATGAGTAGAAATGCTTCGAGTATGGCTCCGGGCGTTTGGTTGAATACATTTTCGTGAACGACATCGAGCAGTTGATGGGTGTTCTGGAAACGCTCATTGATGACCTGTGGAGTTTGTTCGGGAGACGGAAAAATTGCGGTGCCCATATTCTGCAAGAGAATCGTGTTGAGTTGGGTCACCGTTTTCGCCGTCCGGTAATACTCCTGCATCAATTGTTCGCTGGCGCGCCGGGTCGGTGTTGCAGAAAATCCGAGTTGCTCGGCAAGTGCCGTCTGATAGTCAAACAGGAGGCGGTCTTCACGACGGCCAACATGGAGGTGCAACTGGATCCGTAAACTTTGCAAAAACCGTTCCCGACGTTCTAGTCCTTGTGCTTCCTGATGGGTAATGAAGCCGTGTCGTTCCAGATCCTGCCAACTGTTACCGTATCCGGCCGCTTGTGCGATCCACAGAATGCTTTGCAAATCGCGCAATCCGCCCGGACTTTCCTTGCAGTTCGGTTCAAGACTGTAGGGTGATTCCTGATAGCGCAGATAGCGTTCGTCCTGTTCTACCCGTTTGGCGTGAAAGAAAGCTTGCGGATCGAGTTGGTTCCTGAATTCAGTAAGGAACGTTGAGAACAGTGCGGCGTTTCCGATCAGCAAGCGGGTTTCGACCAGCGCTGTCTGAACCGTCAGATCGCCTGCCGCCTCGTTGAGGCATTCCTCTACCGTACGAACGCTATGACCAATTTCCAGTCCGATATCCCAGAACAGGCCAACCAGTTGTTCAAGCTGTTCGGCAAGCGCCGTATCGGCCGGTTGCGGTAGAAGCAACAGCAGATCCACGTCAGAGGCGGGCCACATTTCTTCGCGACCGTAGCCGCCGACAGCGACCAGGGCAAGCGAATCGGGGAGGCTCAGCTCCGCCCACAGTTCGCGCAGGGCGCCGTCAATCAGTTGGCTGCGCTGATGCAACAGGTGGGAGGGATCCGGATCGAGCAGATAATTCTGGCAGATGGAAGCCTGGCCAGACTGTAAATGCGCTTTGTAACGGGTGAGAAGTTCGTTACGTGCAACAGAATCGACCTTCATGGTCATTGTTTGATCCAGTCCGGCTGCTGGCGCGAGCCTGCGGAGAGCGTGAGAACTTCATATCCGTTTTCAGTGACAAGAATGGTATGTTCCCATTGCGCCGACAAACTGTGATCCTTGGTGACAATCGTCCAGCCATCCGCCAGTTCGCGGATTGCGGCTTTCCCGGCATTGATCATTGGCTCGATGGTGAAAATCATGTTGGCTTTAAGTTCGACCCCTGTGCCGGCCTTGCCGTAATGAACGACTTGTGGATCTTCATGGAAGCGTACTCCGATGCCATGGCCGCAGAATTCCCTTACGACAGAATAGCCTGATTTTTCTGCATACTGCTGAATGGCGTGGCCTATGTCACCGAGATGGGCTCCCGCACGCACCTGGGCAATGCCGAGCCAGAGGCATTCAAAAGTGACCTCACACAGCCGTTTGGCCTTGATCGAGACTTCGCCGACCTGAAACATGCGGCTGGTATCGCCGTGATAGCCGTCCTTGATGGTGGTGATATCCAGATTGACAATGTCGCCGTTCTTCAACTGCCTGTCGCCGGGAACACCATGACAGATCTGATGGTTGACCGAAGTGCAGATCGATTTCGGATACGGTTTGTAGCCTGAAGGGGCGTAGTTCAGCGGCGCCGGAATGCAGTCCTGAACATTGACCATGTAATCGTGGCACAGTTTGTCCAGTTCGCCAGTCGTAATCCCCAGTTTGACGAAAGGGGTAATGTAATCGAGTACTTCGCCAGCCAGACGGCCGGCAACCCGCATTTTTTCGATTTCGTCAGGTGATTTGAGTGTGATGCTCATGTGTTTATTATGGAGACGGGCGAAGGGAGTGAAGTGGCGAAGGATAAAGTAAGGCGACCGCTTAGGCAATTTCCTGCTTGAAAGGTTCGTCTACGTATCGTTATTATCCCGGTCGGTTCGAAGCCCGTACGTAAAATGCCTTGCGTCAGCAAGGCGGTGGTATTCATGCTTCTCAGATGATATAATCAACTGGTTTTACTGGCATTTGTCAGTGAAATAAAACAGCGTGCCATGGTGGTACGCGAGGCGTGCCGGATACGGCCCGTCAATTACGCACATTCGCCTGTTCAAGGGTGTCCGTCAAATAGTCAAGACGGGCGTAGGTGGGCGAATGGTGGTTTAACCCTGATAGGAAAGAAAATCATGTCCGCAACCATGCGTCAAATGCTGGAGGCCGGTGTTCACTTTGGCCACCAAACCCGTTTCTGGAACCCCAAGATGGCTCAGTACATCTTCGGCGCCCGCAGCAAGATCCATATCGTCAACCTCGAAAAAACGCTTGCCAACTACAACGAAGCCATGGCTTTCGTGCGCAAGTTGTCGTCCAACAAGGGCAGCATCCTGTTCGTTGGCACCAAACGTCAGGCGCGTGAAATAATCGCTGAAGAAGCCAGCCGTTCCGGTTCGGCCTATGTCGACCAGCGCTGGCTGGGTGGCATGCTGACCAATTTCAAGACCATCAAGCAGTCGACCAAGCGCCTCAAGGATATGGAAACCATAATGGAAGACGGTTCTCTTGAGAAGCTCGGCAAAAAGGAAGCACTGATGATGCAGCGCGAACTCGCCAAGTTGCAGAAGTCCATTGGCGGCATCAAGGAAATGAATACCTTGCCGGACGCCCTGTTCGTCATCGATGTCGGTTATCACAAGATTGCCATCACGGAAGCGAATAAACTCGGCATCCCGATCATTGCCGTGGTCGATACCAATCACTCGCCGGAAGGCATTAATTACGTCATTCCGGGCAACGATGACTCTTCCAGCGCAATCCGACTGTATGCACGCGGTGTCGCCGATTCGATTCTTGAAGGTCGCAGTCAATTCATCGAGGAAATCGTTGCGGCGGCAGCTTCCGGTGATGATTTTGTCGAAGAGGCCGAGTAACATCCCACAACTTTGTCATCCGGTCGCTTGAAGTGAGTGGTGCGGACAGACAATTTCTGTTTTAACTGTTTTGAGCGAGGTGCGGCCGGTTAACCCGGCCGTGTCCGCAAGTGGAGAATAAAATGGCGGAAATTACCGCAGGTATGGTTAAAGAACTGCGCGAGAAAACTGATGCGCCGATGATGGAATGCAAAAGAGCACTGACCGAAGCGGCTGGCGACATGAACAAGGCGGAAGAGATTCTGCGCGTCAAGCTCGGTTCCAAGGCCACCAAGGCCGCGGCGCGTATTACGGCCGAAGGTATTGTCGGCATCAGTATTTCCGCCGACGGTAAGTCAGGTGCGATCATCGAGATCAACTGCGAAACCGATTTCGTGGCCAAGAACGACGAATTCCTGGCGCTGACCAAGGGCTGCGCCGAACTGGTTGTGGCTAACAATCCGGCGGATGTTGCCGCTCTGTCGGCACTGCCGATGGCCGGGGGAACCGTTGAATCGACACGTACTGCCTTGGTCGGGAAGATCGGTGAGAATATGTCGCTGCGCCGCTTTGGCCGTGTCGAAGCCAAGGGCAAACTGGCATCCTATATCCATGGCGGTGCAAAGATCGGCGTGCTGCTGGACGTGGTCGGTGGTGACGAGCAACTGGGCAAGGATCTGTCCATGCACATTGCAGCGTCAAAGCCAAAATCGCTTGATGCGACGGGTGTTCCTGCCGAGCTGATTGATACCGAGCGTCGGGTTGCCATCGAGAAGGCTAAAGAAGCGGGCAAGCCGGAAGCCATGATTGAGAAAATCGCCGAGGGTTCGGTTCAGAAATTCCTCAAGGAGGTCACCTTGCTTGGACAGGTGTTCGTCAAAGCGGAAGACGGCAAGCAAACCATAGAGCAATTACTCAAGGCCAAGGGAGCATCAGTTGCAGGATTTACCCTGTTCGTGGTCGGTGAGGGTATGGTGAAACGATCGAATGACTTCGCCGCCGAAGTTGCTGCCCAGGCGGCTGCCGCACAGAAGTAACTCATAGGATTCTGATAATCATGACTGAAGCTTGTGCCCCAAAATTCAAACGTATCCTGCTCAAACTCTCGGGTGAAGCACTGATGGGTGCTGACGCTTATGGCATCAACCGTCAGACAATTCTGGAGATCGTCGCGGAGGTCAAGAGTGTTGTTGATTTGGGGGTGCAGGTTGGTGTTGTCATCGGAGGGGGTAATATCTTTCGCGGTGTTGCTCCCGGCGCAACTGGCATGGATCGTGCGCAGGCTGACTACATGGGCATGCTGGCCACCGTGATGAACGCCCTGGCACTGCAGGACGCGATGAAGACTGCCGGCATGCCGGCCCGGGTCCAGTCGGCATTGAATATCGAGCAGGTGGTCGAACCGTATATTCGGGGTCGGGCCATCCGTGCTCTGGAGCAGGGCAGGACAGTCATTTTTGCCGGGGGTACCGGCAATCCGTTTTTTACGACCGATACGGCAGCGGCGTTACGCGGTGCCGAAATCGGGGCGGAGATCGTACTCAAGGCCACAAAGGTTGATGGTATCTACTCGGCTGATCCGAAAAAGGATCCTATGGCCACACGCTACGACCGGATCAGCTTCAACGAGGCAATGTTAAAGAATCTGGCCGTGATGGATGCAACGGCTTTTGCGCTATGCCGTGACCAGAAACTGCCAATCAATGTTTTTTCGATTTTCAAACCGGGTGCGCTCAAGCGGGTTGTCCTTGGTGAGAGCGAAGGCACTCTGGTGTATTGCTGAGGGAGATAGACATGTCGATTGCAGAGGTGAAAAGCACTACCGAACATAAAATGCAGAAGTCACTTGAGGCCCTCAGGGTCGATCTGACAAAGGTCCGTACGGGCCGTGCCCATATCGGGCTGCTTGATCATGTTCAGGTCGAGTATTACGGTTCCATGGTGCCGGTAAATACTGTGGCCAACATTACTCTGCTTGATCCGCGTACGCTTGGCGTCCAGGCTTGGGAAAAGAACATGGCGCCCAAGGTCGAGAAGGCTATCCGGGATTCCGATCTTGGCCTGAATCCGGCTTCGCAGGGCGAACTCATCCGCGTTCCAATGCCGGCACTGACCGAAGAACGACGTCGCGACCTGATCAAGGTCGTCAAACACGAGAGTGAAAATGCACGGGTTGCCATGCGCAATCTTCGCCGCGACGCCATTTCAACACTCAAGGACCTTCTCAAGAACAAGGCGTGCTCGGAGGACGATGAGCGGCGGGCGCAGGATGACGTCCAGAAGCTCACCGATAAATATGTCGCCGAGGTAGATAAGCAGTTCGCCCAAAAAGAAATCGAGCTGATGGCGGTCTGAGGACTGCCTAAAGGATGCGCCAGATGGCGATCTTCACCAGTTCAACGCATGATATTCCGGATGCCGCCAAGGTGCCGCGTCATGTCGCCATTATCATGGACGGCAACGGCCGGTGGGCCAAGAAACGCTATTTGCCCCGCTTTGCCGGGCATCGCCGCGGTGTCGAAACGGTGCGCGATTCCGTCAAGTATTGCCTTGAGCGCGGGATAAAGTATCTGACGCTTTTTGCTTTCAGTTCAGAAAACTGGCGTCGTCCCGAGGAGGAGGTGACGCTGCTCATGCAACTTTTTGTTCATGCCTTGCAGCAGGAAGTGGCCAAACTGAATCGCAACGGGGTTTGCCTGAGAGTGGTGGGTGATCTGACGCGCTTTGATCGGGAACTGCAGTCGCTGATTGTCTCTTCGGAACAGCAGACGGCCGGGAATGACAAGCTGACGCTGACCATCGCGGCCAATTACGGCGGACGTTGGGATATTCTGCAGGCGGTGAATCGCATGCTCTCGGCACAACCGGACAAGCAGGGCTTGTGGAGCGAAGCCGATCTGGCACCTTATCTGGTAATGAGTTACGCACCAGAACCCGATCTCTTCATCCGCACGGGGGGAGAGGAGCGGGTCAGCAACTTCCTGCTCTGGCAACTGGCCTATTCGGAGTTCTACTTTACTGAAACCCTCTGGCCGGAGTTTGACTCTGCTGCCTTTGACATGGCCATCAGCTCGTATCAGCAGCGCGAACGTCGCTTCGGGCGAACGAGTGAACAACTGATCGACAACCCACACCCAGCCACCAAGCGCGTCGATCCCTTGCCCGAAAATACAGTCGCTGCTCGCTCGACGGACGTCATCGTTAATGCTTAAGACGCGGATCATTACCGCTGTTTTCCTATTCTTCGTTTTCTTTTCTGCTCTGTTCTATCTGCCTGCGTCTGGCTGGGTCATGTTTTGCACGCTGACCGCTGCCCTTGCGGTCTGGGAGTGGGGGGCGCTGATGGCATTGGGTGGTGTTTTACGCTTTTCGCTGGGCATTACGCTGATCTTCATTTGCGCCGCCGTGGCCGCTCTGGAACCGGCCGCTTTGGGGCTTGAACCCGGGTTTAATGAGGCCGCCTGGCGTCTGGGGCGCTGGTTTTATCTTCCGGCAGCCGTTTTCTGGTTGCTCGTGGTCCCCTTGTGGATGAGGTATCGCTGGCTCTTGCCAAAATCGCTTTTCGGACTGACGATCGGCATGCTGCTTATCCTGCCGACCTGGCTGGCTCTGGTGCAACTAAGGCAGGCTGGTGCTCTATCTTTACTGGCCGTCATGGCTGCTGTCTGGCTGGCTGACATTGCGGCCTATTTCTTTGGCCGTGCCTTTGGCAAGCACAAGCTGGCTCCGGGCATCAGTCCGGGCAAGACCTGGGAAGGTGCCATTGGCGGTGGTTTTGCCGTCATCGTTTATGGTTTCATCCTGTCGCCGAAAATGCCGGTCGTTCTCTCCGGGAATTATGCTTTGTTACTCGTTGTTCTGGTGCTCATGGCGGTGATCAGTATCATTGGCGATCTGTTCGAATCGTTGCTTAAACGTCAGGCCGGTTTGAAAGACAGCAGTAATGTACTGCCCGGACATGGGGGGGTGCTCGATCGTATCGATAGCCTGACCTCGACACTGCCTCTGGTCGCTCTTGTCTGGCTGACTTTACTGCATTAACGCAGCTTGAGATGACAATGCAAAACCTCACGATTCTCGGATCAACCGGCTCCATCGGGGTCAGTACGCTGGACGTGATCCGTCGTCATCCGCAGCGTTTCAGGGTGATCGCCCTCTGTGCGTATAATCAGATCGATCGCCTTTTCGAGCAATGCCTTGAGTTCCAACCGCGTTTTGCCGTAGTGCGTAACGCTGAATTGGCCGTTGCTTTGCGCGCTCGTCTGGACGCTACTGCTTGTTCAACCTACGTTGAATACGGACCTGAAGCCTTGGTGCGGATGGCCGAATTGCCGGAAGTTGATTCGGTGATGGCCGCCATTGTCGGAGCTGCCGGCCTGCAACCCACATTGGCGGCAGTGGTCGCCGGCAAGAAAGTCCTGTTGGCCAACAAGGAAGCCCTGGTTATGGCCGGGCCGGTGTTCATGCGTGCCGTGAGAGAACATGGCGCAAGCTTGTTACCGATTGATAGTGAACATAATGCTATATTTCAATCACTTCCAATTGATTATTCAGGTGATTTATTAAAATTCGGTGTGCGCGGTTTGTTGCTCACGGCCTCTGGCGGACCATTCCGTAATACCGCCCTTGCCGACCTCGACGATGTAACACCCGAACAGGCGTGCGCGCACCCCAACTGGGTCATGGGAAGAAAAATTTCGGTGGATTCGGCGACCATGATGAACAAGGGGCTCGAGATGATCGAAGCGCACTGGTTATTCAATGTCCCGGCCGAACAGATCGAGATCGTTATCCATCCGCAGAGCGTCATCCATTCCCTGGTGCAGTATGTCGATGGTTCAGTCATTGCCGAACTGGGAAATCCCGATATGCGTACACCGATTGCCCATGCGCTGGCTTATCCTGAGCGGATTTCAGCGGGCGTCGAAGCGCTGGACCTGTTCAAAATTGCCTCGCTGCATTTCGAACGGCCAGATTTCGAGCGTTTCCCTTGCCTTGCGCTTGCCTACCGGGCCTTGAACGAGGGTGAGAATGCGTCAGCAACGCTCAACGCCGCCAATGAACTTGCTGTTCAGGCGTTTCTCGATGGGAAGATCGGTTTTACAGCGATCCCGAAAATCATTGAGGCGGTCATGGATAAGGCACCTGTAATGACGCTGTTTTCACTCGCGGACGTGCTGGCCGCTGACCGTGCTGCCCGGCGCATCGCCGAGCAGGCTATTGATACATTTGCTTCGGTATGAGCAACTTTATTTACTATCTGGCAGCTTTTACCCTGGTTCTTGGTGTTCTGATTATTGTCCATGAGTATGGGCACTATATCGTTGCGCGCTGGGTCGGCGTCAAGGTGCTGCGATTCTCGGTGGGTTTTGGCCGGGCCCTGTGGTCGAAACAGTTCGGTCGTGATGGTACCGTTTGGGCCATCGGAATATTTCCTCTGGGTGGTTACGTCAAGATGCTGGATGAACGCGAAGGCGATGTTCTCCCCGAGGAATTGCACCGCAGTTTCAACCGGCAGAGTGTTTGGCGACGCATGGCGATTGTTGCAGCGGGACCCATCGCCAATTTGATCCTGGCGATGTTCATTTACTGGGGGCTTTTCTGGCACGGCATGGAAGAATTGAAGCCCATCCTTGGTACGCCAGTTGCGGCGAGCCCTGCTGCTGCGGCCGGTTTGGAGAATGGAGAACGGGTACTCAAAGTCGGCGGTGAACTGGTTCAGACCTGGCAGGAGATGCGCTGG
>CAIVZW010000121.1 GCA_903910495.1 uncultured beta proteobacterium | reverse complement strand
GGTTTCGCAAAGTGTGTGCCTTCGATGTGATTTTCGCCGAGACTTGGCTGTTGTGCACACATAAGCTGAACTTCGAAATCAAATCCGCGAACTTAAGTTGAGAACCCTCTATGTTTGAGAAATTGAGTCTGAGATCCAAGTTAGCGCTAGAGCAAAACGGCCAATGGAAACTCCAGGTTGATATTTCCAACATTGACATTTCCAAGGGATTGATTTTTTCAAAAATTAAAGTTAGTGTATTAGAATATGCTTTAGTACTTGAGTAGAACAGTCAAGCAAAGGGGATGAGAATGGGGCTCAAATCCTTACGACGGTTTCGAAGGATGGCTAGGCATCAGCAAGCTGCAGCTGATTGCTAAAGCGATATTCCGGAGCACGGCTTAGAGGTGATTTTAAGTTTCTTTTGGGGGGTAACAATGAACAGCAAACGTATGATCCTGCGGGCAGTTCTCGCTATCGGATTCGCATCACTCTTCTCGTCGGCCTTTGCGGCCGACCCGATCGCACCGCGCGACGGCTGGTACAACAAGGCGCTGGTCGACTTCGACTTTGTTCGCCCGAACGTCGACATCCCGCCCAAAAAAGGCGTAATGATCATCGACTCGCGCCCTGCGGCGCGCCAGTACGATCCGGGACACATTCCTGGCGCCATCAACATCCCTGATACCCAGTTCGACAAGCAGGTGGATAAGCTTCCGGCTGACAAGTCGACGTTGCTGATTTTTTATTGCGGCGGTCTGGAGTGCATGCTCAGCCACGCTTCCGCGTTCAAGGCCGAAAAACTTGGCTATACCAATATCAAGGCCTATCCGGCCGGTATGCCCGACTGGGTTGCCAAGGGTGGCGGTGTTTCGGTTTCGGCGGCCCATATCAAGAAGCTGATCGATGACAAGGCGAGCTATCTGCTGATCGATGCGCGCCCCAAGCGCGTCTCTGACAAAGGCATGATCCCGACTTCGATCAATATCTCCGATAGCGATTTTGACAAGCAGATCGACAAATTGCCGGCAGATAAAGCCACGCCGCTTATCTACTACTGCGGTGGTCTGGAATGCGTGCTTTCCGACAATTCGGCGGCCAAGGCGAAAAAACTGGGCTACACCAATATCGTAACCTACCCCGAAGGCTATCCCGAGTGGGAGGTGCTCTTCGGAGCACCCGCCGCAGCGAGTGCCTTACCCACGGCTGCATCGGCCAGACCGGCATCGGCCGCATTGGTGGCGGGCAAGGAAAAAGGCTCGGTGACAGTCGAATCCTTCGATAAGGTGTGGAAGGAGAGCCCGGCTTCGATCATGGTCGTTGACGTGCGCGACGCCAAGGAATTAGTCGCCGGCACGATGAAGGGCGCAGTGAGCTTGCCGATGAATGATCTCGAAAAGAAAGTGGGCACGCTGCCGACCGACAAGCCCGTGGTCTTCATCTGCGGTACCGGGGCGCGCTCCGGCGAGGCCTACGACACCGTCAAGCTTCTTCGCGGCGAGGTGCAGGCGTGGTTCATTGACGCAACCCTCAAGTTCAACGGCGACGGTAGCTACACGGTCGTCAAAAAGAACTAATAAGAGCCATGTGAAAAGCTGTTAGTCACACTCGCATTGGGCCAACGCGAACCATCTACTGGGTTTGGGACACTGCCTGGCAGGTAAAAACTGAGCACAAACAATCGGGGAAAGTCATCATGAACGACGGCAACAACAACGATCAACTTCTGAAAGATCTGCTGAAACGGGTGGAAGCCCTCGAACGCGAGGCACCAAAAAACCAACTCACCCTGGGAGTTATGAGTGGTGATCTTGAACACACGATGGCCGCGTTCATGATCGCACTGGGCGCGACAACCTTCGATATGGAAGTCGAGTTGTTCTTCATGCTCAGGGCCACAGCAGCTCTTCGTGATCCGAACAAGATCAAAAAGGGCCTGCCGGACTCGACCTGCGCTATGGAACCGTCAGCGATCAGGTTTGATTTGAAGAAGCATAAAGCAAAGTCCCTCGAAGAACTCATACATGTAGCCGGTGAGCTTGGGGTACGGATCACTGTCTGCAATCTGTCGATGGACCTCATGGAGATCAAGCGCGAAGAACTGATTGACTACCCGCACTTGAAATTTGCCGGTATTACCACCTTCATCGATATGTGCAGCCGGTCGAAACAATGCTGGTTTATGTAAGAAGACACCTCCGTTTTTTAACAGATTACGCAAGGAAAAAGATCATGATCGAAAGTGAATTGAGAGCTCTGAAGATCGACAAACTCATAGACGCCAGAGGAACTGCTTGCCCGGGACCTATGCTGGAGGCAAAACGCGCCCTTGGCGAATGCCCTGTCGACGGGGTCATGGAAGTGCAATCGTCGGACGACGGTACCATCGTCGACATTCAGCGCTGGTGTAGCAAAATGGGGCACGAATACCTCGGTGACGTCGAGAACGATGGATTCTGGAGCGTTTACTTGTTAAGGAAGTCATAAAAGTGAACTCCTCTGGTAGCAGTGACGCCCCCAAAGTCCTCGTGTTCTCGACGAATGCGATCTCGGATCCGGGTATCGATCTGGCAGGAGGTGCGCATTTGCACTACTCGACAGCCGTCCAGGTCATCCCGTTGCCCTGTTCCAGCGGTATCAAGCCTTCATGGATTGTCCATGCCCTGGAACGGGGTTTCAACGGGGTGTTTATTGCCGCCTGCGGGGGCGATTGTGCTTATCTATCCGATTGCACGGCTCGCACCAGCACGCTCGTGGTACGTGCGCAAACACTGATGAAAGAGCGCGGGATCAGTCCGAAGCGACTGAAAATGGCGGGACTTTGTTCCGTCTGTGCCGACAACTTTGTTTCGCATATGAATAAATATCAACAGGAGTTAAAGTCCCTTGAAGCTTAATCCTGAAAAACGTCCGCTGGACTACGATGTGATGGTTGTTGGTGCCGGTGTCGCCGGCATGGAAACTGCCGCATCAATGGGTGATATGGGATACCGCGTGTTGTTGGTGGACAAGGATGCCAGCATCGGTGGAAGGGCAATTCTTCTGAGCAAGGTATTCCCGACGCTGGATTGTGCCAGCTGTATCGTGACGCCAAAAATGGCATCCGTTTCGCATCATCCCAACGTAAAAGTCATGACCTACAGCGAGGTCGACGGCATAGAGCGCAACGCCGATGGATCGTTCGCTGTCGAGTTGCATAGAAAAGCATCATACGTTGATTTTGATGCCTGCACGGGGTGTGGAAAGTGCGAAGAAATCTGCACGGTCACGGTATCGGATCAGTACAACTACGATCTGGTCACGCGCCGGGTTGCGCATATTCCATTTCCACAGGCCATACCGAAAAAGGCCGTGATTGACCGGCGCGGAGAAGCCCCCTGTACCTTCACTTGTCCGGCCAACGTCAAGGCCAGCGGCTACATCTCACTGGTCAGGGCGGGGCGCTACAAGGAGGCATTCGACCTGCATCTGGAAAACGCGCCTCTGGTCGGTAGTCTGGCGCGGGCGTGTTACGCGCCCTGCGAATCCGACTGCACTCGTGGCGAGAAAGAAGGAACGGTTCATATCCGCGGCATCAAGCGGTTCATGGTGGACCGCTACTACGCCGAGCACCCCGAACCGGAATACGGTCCGGTGGAAAACCAGTTGGGCACGCGCATCGCTGTGGTCGGTTCCGGCCCGGCGGGATTGAGCGCGGCGTTCTACCTCGCACGGCAAGGCCATCAGGTGACGATTTTCGAGGCGGAGAAAGAGGCGGGCGGTATGCTGCGCACCGCCATCCCGCCCTATCGTTGCCCCAACGGCGTTGTGGACCGTGACATCAAGAACGTCACGGCACTGGGTGTCGAAATCAAAACGGGGCACCGGATCACTTCATTGTCGGATCTGAAACAGCAGGGATTCGATGCCATTCTGATCACAACCGGCGCATCGGATGAAAACGGTTTGGATATCGACGGCCACGATCTGAATGGTGTTATGGGCTGCATGCATTTTCTGCATGAGATCAATATCGGGGCCATGCCCGATGTAAAAAACAAGACCGTCATGGTCATCGGTGGCGGCAATTCGGCAATGGACCCGGCACGGGCTGCCATTCGCATGGGGGCCAGTCGGGTCATCATTAACTATCGTCGCGGGCGCAAGGAAATGCCGGCGCATGAATGGGAAATAATTGGAGCCCTGGACGAGGGCGCCGAACTCATGCTCATGAGTGCGCCAACAAAGTTTATCGGCAAAGATGGCAAGCTTGTTGCGGTCGAATGCATCAGCATGGAGTTGGGTGAGCCGGACGAGAGTGGTCGGCGGCGGCCGGTTCCTATCAAAGGCTCGGAAAAAGTGATTCCAGTCGATATGGCCGTTCTGGCGATTGGCCTGTTGCCATCGACCACTGATTTCCCGTCGGAAATGAAGAACAGCAAGGGTCTTCTGGTCGCAGATCCACAAACCCGTCAGACCGCCTACCCGGACATTTTTGCGTGCGGCGACTGCGTGACGGCACCCACGATGATCATCAATGCGATCGCGCAAGGGCGACGGGCGGCGTTCTACATGGATCGCCACCTGAAGGGCGAGTCGATGGACGCCCCGTTCGATGGCG
>CAIVZW010000120.1 GCA_903910495.1 uncultured beta proteobacterium | reverse complement strand
CACCTCGACCCGTTGCGGCAGGTTTTCAATGCCCTGCATGGCCGCCGGACGTTCCGGCAAAAGTCCGAGCGCCTCGACTATCGTTTCTTCAAACTTGGCCGGCAACGCGGTTTCGAGCACCACCATCGGCATCTCCGGCGTACGGTTTTCGAGCGCGACCTTGAGTCCATCTGCGGTATGCGTATCGACCATCACGCCGTAGCTGGCAAAGGTCCGGCGAATCGTCGCCAGACGGTCGGCGTGGGTACTTCTCCCTGAAACAAAGCCGAACTGTGGCAGATTGGCGAAAAAAGGCGTTTTCGAAAGATCGAAACTGCCTCCGGCATCGACTCTGGCCCACAACTCGCGGATGACGGCCGGATCACGCCCGACCAGATCGAATACGAAACGCTCGAAATTGGAAGCTTTGGAGATGTCCATCGACGGGCTGGAAGTGGCCAGGGTTTCTGCCGTTCCGCGCGGACGGTAAATCCCGCTGCGGAAGAATTCGTCGAGCACGTCGTTTTCATTGGTGGCCATGACCAGGCGACCAATCGGCACGCCCATCATGCGCGCAATATGGCCGGCGCAGATATTGCCGAAGTTGCCTGAGGGCACGGCAAAGGCAACCTGTTCGTCATTGTCCCGTGTAGCAGCGAAGTAAGCCTTGACGTAATAGACAACCTGCGCCGCGATGCGCGCCCAGTTGATCGAATTGACCGCACCGATCCTGTACCGGGCCTTGAAGGCATGGTCGTTGGACACGGCCTTGACGATATCCTGCGCGTCGTCAAACATACCACGCACGGCGATGTTGAAGATGTTGGCGTCCTGCAGCGAATACATCTGGGCGCGCTGGAAGGCACTCATCTTCCCGTACGGCGAGAGCATGAAGACACGCAAGCCGTGCTTGCCGCGCATCGCATATTCGGCCGCCGAGCCGGTATCACCCGAGGTGGCACCGAGAATGTTGATGTCTTCTCCGCGCTTCTCCAGCACGTACTCGAAGAGATTGCCGAGCAACTGCATGGCCATGTCCTTGAAGGCCAAAGTCGGCCCGTTGGACAACTCCAGCAGCCCGAGGCCCGGTTCAAGCCAGCGGATGGGGGTAATCTCACTTGCCTTGCCTGCGTCACGACCGTTGCAATACACTGCGGCGGTATAGGTCTTGTCGACCAGAGTCTTCAGGTCAGCGGCGGGAATATCGTCGATGAACTTCGAGAGGACGGCAAATGCCAGATCGGCGTATGACAGTCCGCGCCACTGATCAAGTTCGGCACGCGTTATCTGCGGATACGATTCAGGAAGATAAAGCCCGCCATCAGGGGCCAGACCGCCAAGCAGGATATCAGTGAACGATTTATTGGGCGTGTTCGCTGAATCGCCACGAGTCGAGATGTAACGCATAGTCATAGCCGGAAGAAAGGGATGGTAAAACTTCGCTAATGGGCGAGTTTACCATGCCCTCAGGCCGGCGCCTGTTTCAGCGGGTGACGACGCAATTCTTTCCGGCACGCTTTGCGGCATAGGTCGCCGCGTCAGCACGCTGAATGGCGCTCTCAAACAACTCATCAACTTCCTGAAACACCACACCGGCGCTGAAGGTCATGAGCAAGTTCGTTCCCGGAATCACTTGCGCGGAAAACTCGTCGAGGAAACGGGAAAGCGCTGCTGCAGCGTCCTCAAGTGTGGTATCGGGCAGCATCAGAACGAATTCTTCCCCGCCAAAACGACAAAGAACATCTGACGGACGGATCGACTTGTGCAGCAAGGCCACCAGATGAACCAGTGCCTTGTCCCCAGCCTGATGGCCAAGGGTATCGTTCAGGCGTTTGAAATCATCGAGATCGATATGCGCCAGCGCAAACCCGTAACCACTCCGGCGGGCACGCGCCAACTCGCGCTGGCAGGCCTTGTCGAAACCACGCCGATTCAATGCACCGGTCAGGGGGTCGGTACAGGCCACATCGCGTGCTTCGGCCAGGGCTTTTTCAAGTTCTGCAATACGCAACTCGGCGGCCAGTAGTTCAAACATGCCGGCTTCCTGAATGATGCTTTTCGCAAGGCTGGAAACGAGCATCGGCGGACGGACATGCTGGTTCGAACTGGGCATGCAGGGCGTCAGCGCAGCAAGGGCAGGACGACGATGCAAGCGGCGTGATGCCGGTCGGCTCGAATGCACGATTTGTGGATCATTGCGGTTCATTACATCCTGCTCCGTCGTTTGCACCTCAGTACCGGCGCCTGTGAGTTCACCAACGGACAGAATGGAGAAATCTTGAGCTTCTATTTAAGCAATACCCGTAACGTGTTGTTGCAGAATATTTTATTGAAAATTCATTAATGGAATGCCGCTAAGGCTTGCGATGCCATTCGCCCTGTTCAGTTCCCTGTGCCGCATAGGTGACAAGGTGCGTCGGTATCGACTCGCAGGCCGCAAGCGACAACAGCATCAGTACGCACCAGGGGATTCTCACAGCAGTTCTTCCAGGCGCAAGCGGGTGAGCTTGCCCTTGACGACAGGCAGCACTTCGATCTTGACTATCGCCGCATCGATGTTCTTTTCACGGGTCTGGTGGGTGAGCATGATGATGTCGGTCTGATCCTCACCTTCATCCGGTTCGCGCTGAATCATGGCATCAATCGAGATCTGCTGATCGGCCAGGATCCGCGTGATGTCGGCCAGCACACCGGGTTTATCCTCGACCCGCAGACGCAGGTAATAGCTGGTGACCACCTCGGAAAGCGGGAGGATGGGCAGATCAACCATGGCATTGGGCTGGAAAGCGAGATGCGGTACGCGATGCTCGGGGTCGGCCGTATGCATGCGGGTGACATCGACCAGATCGGCGATGATGGCCGATGCGGTAGGCTCGGCACCGGCCCCCTTGCCGTAATAGAGCGTGGCGCCGACCGCGTCGCCCTTGACCAGTACGGCGTTCATTGCCCCTTCGACATTGGCGATCAGGCGCTTGGCCGGAATCAGCGTCGGATGCACGCGCAGCTCGACACCCTCTGAGGTCCGCTTGGTGATGCCGAGCAGCTTGATGCGGTAGCCCAGTTGCTCGGCGTACTTGATATCGGTCGCATCGAGATTGCTGATGCCTTCGATGTGCACCTTGTCGAAATTCATCGAATTGCCGAAAGCGATGGCACTCATGATGGTCAGCTTGTGCGCGGCGTCTATGCCTTCGACGTCAAAGGTTGGATCAGCCTCGGCATAGCCCAGGCGTTGAGCCTCTTTGAGAACGGTGGCGAAGGGAAGCCCCTTGTCGCGCATCTCGGAGAGAATGAAGTTGGTGGTGCCGTTGATGATGCCGGCGATCCACTCGATGCGGTTGGCGGTCAGACCTTCGCGCAAGGCCTTGATGATCGGGATGCCTCCGGCCACGGCGGCTTCGAAGGCGACCATCACGTCCTTTTCCTGAGCCGCAGCGAAGATTTCGTTGCCGTGCTTGGCCAGCAGCGCCTTGTTGGCCGTGACGACATGCTTGCCATTCTCGACGGCCTTGAGTACCAGATCCTTGGCCACGCCACAGCCGCCGATCAACTCGACGACAATGTCGATTTCCGGGTCGGAGACTACCGAAAAGGCATCGTCGGTCAGCCGGCACGCGCCACCCGTGACGGTCCTTGCCAGCTCAAGATTCTTGTCGGCAACTACGGTAATCCGGATTGGCCGCCCGGCTCGACGCGCGATTTCCTCGGCGTTTCGTTTAAGTACGGTAAAAGTGCCGCCACCGACAGTGCCGATGCCGAGAAGTCCAACGTTGATCGGGTTCATTTCAAGACTTTCTTCAAGCAAAACGAGGAAATATGCAAACCCTCGCGAAAATAAAAACGGTGCGCCCGTTGCCTTTGCACCCCGGAATCGAGGGCCAGTACGCTAGCGGCAAGAGCAATGGATTTTCTTTCAAGCCAGTCGAGCATCACTTTTCCGGCCCCCAGAGAACGACAGGCTTCGTCGCTCACCAGATCGTCAACATACAGGCGACGCCCCTCGTTGGTGTTTTCGATGATTCGCCATACGGCAACACACACCACCGCATTACCATTGACAACCACAGCCATGCGCGCGCCATTGGCAAATACTTCAGCCATCCGTGACCGGTAACTGGCCGGCAACTGCGGACGCAATTGCCGATGTACGCGCTCCGCCTGTAGCAGCCACTCCGGTTCGATCAGCGTACCCGAATCATCGGTAACAGCGACAATTAGCATCTGCATTTCAGGTTCCATGACGTTTGCGATACCCCTCAAGGAAGCGGGCAACACGGGCAACCGCCTCGCGCAGATCATCTTCATACGGCAGAAAAACCAGGCGGAAGTGATCCGGATCAGGCCAGTTGAAGCCGGTTCCCTGAACCAACAGGACACGCTCTTCGCGCAGGAGTTCGGCAATGAAGGCCTGATCGTTCTTGATCGGGTAAACCTTCGGATCAAGGCGCGGGAACATGTACAGAGCGGCTTTCGGCTTGACGCAGCTGACCCCGGGAATCGCCGAGATCAGTTCATGGGCCAGATCGCGCTGGCGGCACAGGCGTCCCGTCGGCGCGATCAGATCGTTAATGCTCTGATACCCGCCCAGCGCCGTCTGGATGCCATACTGGCCCGTCACGTTGGAGCACAGGCGCATCGAAGCCAGCATGTCGAGGCCCTCGATGTAGTCACGCGCATCGCGCAGATCGCCGGAGACAACCATCCAGCCCGCGCGATAACCGCAGGAGCGGTAGTTCTTCGACAGCCCGTTGAAACTGACCGTCAGCACATCCTCGGACAGGGAGGCAATCGCTGTATGCGTTGCTCCATCGTACAATACTTTGTCATAGACTTCGTCGGCGTAGATGATCAGGCCGTGCTCACGGGCGATGGCAATGATCTCGAGCAAGACAGCGTCAGGATACAGCGCACCGGTCGGATTATTCGGGTTGATGACAACAATGGCGCGGGTCTTTGGCGTAATTTTTGCACGGATGTCGTCAAGGTCCGGCAGCCATTCATTCCCCTCATCGCACAGATAATGACGCGGGGTACCGCTGGACAGGCTGACCGCGGCCGTCCACAAGGGATAGTCCGGCGCCGGTACCAGCACTTCATCGCCGACGTTGAGCAGCCCGTTCATGGCCATGACGATCAGTTCCGAAACACCATTGCCGATGTAGATATCCTCAAGCGTCACCCCCTTGATCGATTTCTGCTGGGTGTAGTGCATGACGGCCTTGCGCGCGGGGAAAATACCCTTTGAATCGGAATAACCCGCCGCATTCTGCAGATTGCGGATCATGTCGAGCTGGATTTCTTCCGGCGAATCAAAGCCAAAGGCCGCCAGATTGCCGATATTGAGCTTGATGATCTTGTGACCTTCGTCCTCCATCTGCTTGGCCTGCTGTAACACAGGTCCGCGAATGTCATAACAGACGTTGGCCAATTTATTCGACTTGAGTATGGGTTTCATGACAATTATCCTTTGCGGCGACCCACCGGCCAGCCGTCCTTACTGAACAGATCCTGAACACTACGAATGGCGTCATGCACGCACGCCAGCGAATTTAGGGAAGCAAAAAGCTATAATCCTACTTTATCGCATTGTGCACTGCAATTTTATGAAGCTGAAGCTTGCCCAGACCGAGGGTCAGAATGCCTTTACCGCATACGGTGAAGGCTATGTCAGCGTCAACGCCATCCGCCATAGCAGCAACCTGATCGTACTTCCAGATCGCCTGATCACTGACTGGACACAGGCCAGTTTTGAAACACTCCACGTTAGCGATTTCGAACTGCTCGCGGCTCTCGATTCCGAGATCCTGCTTTTGGGTACCGGCAATCAGCTGCGCTTCCCCCGCTCTGAACTCCTGCGGCCGCTTGTCCAAGCACAGAAGGGGCTTGAAGTCATGGATATCCATGCTGCCTGCCGTACCTACAACGTATTGATCGGCGAAGGACGAAAAGTCGCCGCTGCGCTGATCTTTTCCTGACCCTTATCACCAATTCACCCATTGCCGTCTCGTCCGGCAAGATCGCCTCTTTAATGAAACGAATCGCTCTCAAGATTGATGCCGACACCTGCCGGGGGACTCTTTCCGGCGTTCCTGCCCTGACTGAACTCCTCCAGCGACACGGGGCCCGGGGGACTTTCTTTTTCTCGCTCGGCCCCGACCATAGTGGCCGCGAAACACGATCAACATCACTTCGGCACTATTACGGGCTGAGCACGCGCCTGTACGGGCGCCTGCTGCCCGGACCGGATATCGGAGTACGCTGTGCCGAGACATTACGCAAGGCAAGCGCCGACGGTTTTGAGGTCGGCATTCACGCCTTTGATCGCGTGATCTGGGAACAGACGATTCAGCAAGCTGACAATCCCTGGGTTGAAGCCCAAATGAACAAGGCCTGTGCCCGTTTTGCGGAAATATTTACCGGGACGGCAAAGATTCATGGTGCGGCCGGATGGCGAATGAATCGCCATGCCCTGCGCCTGACACAACGGCTCGGCTTCACCTACGCCAGTGACTGCCGGGGAAATCACCCCTTCATTCCGGTGATCGACGGCGAGATTGTTGCCTGCCCGCAGATTCCGACAACACTACCCACCCTGGACGAAATCCTCGTACTGGAACCCGAGTGTTCTCCGGACCACGCGGCTGATCGAATTCTGCAACTTTCGCAAGCCATACCCGGCGACCATGTATTCACCCTGCGCGCCGAACTTGAGGGAATGAAATTTGGCCAGGCTCTTGAACGCCTGATTGCCGGATGGAAAAACAGCGACTTTCAACTTGTCGCCTTGCGTGACATTTACTCGACCCTCCATGTCAAGGGATTGCCACTCCATTCAGTCCGCTTTGCCGAAACTCCTGGCCGGGCTGGTTTGAGAATGACGCAGGGACCTGTCTTTCTGCAAGATTGAAAAGGGCGACCAAAGCCGCCCTTTCATCACCTCATCGAAACACCTCAGTCGCGACGACCACTCAGAATCATCAGCAGGTTCAGCAGATTGACAAAGATGTTGTAGACATCAAGATACACTTTCAGCGTTGCCGAGATGTAGTTGGTCTCGCCCCCATGCACGATCTGGCTGATGTCGTACAGGATGTATCCGGAAAAAATCAGCACGGTAACCGCCGAAACGGTCAGCGACAAGGCCGGAACCTGGAAGAAAATATTGGCCAGGGAAGCCAGGATAACAACCACCAGCCCGACAAAAAGAAACTTGCCGATGAAGCTGAAATCCTTCTTGGTTACAGTCGCTATACCCGCCAGCGTGATGAAAATAGCACCGGTACCGCCAGCCGCTGTAGCAATCAGCGAGCCGCCATTGGAAAAGCCTAGCGCCACGCGAAGGATTCCCGCGAGCATCAAGCCCATGAAGAACGTGAAGCCGAGCAGCAGGACGACACCCATGGCGCTTTCCTTGGTCCGCTCAATGCCCCACATGAAGGCAAAGGCGATTCCGAGGAACACCAGGAAGGACACCATCGGGCTGCCGGAGAACAAGGAAAAATTCATCTGCACGCCCAGAAGCGCGCCGGCGACTGTCGGAACCATGGACAAGGCGAGCAACATATAGGTGTTGCGCAATACCCTGTTCTGTTGCAGCGATACGTCCTGAGTTGCCTGACCTGTCATTTGAAACTGCGGTAGCATTTGTTCATCCTCCGAAAGAATTGATTTACTGCCTGTTTAAGACTATACAAGGGTGCCACAAGTTGCGAGACAAGGGGTAACAGTTTGTAACGTGGTAATATACGCGCCGCCGTAGCGAGCTAGCACTGCGGCCCCGAAACAGGAAGCGTGGCAGAGTGGTCGATTGCACCGGTCTTGAAAACCGGCAGGGGTTTACGCCCCTCGTGAGTTCGAATCTCACCGCTTCCGCCAAAACAACATCCATATTCGTCCACTATAATTCTAAATAGCCCGTAAATACTGGGCTTAGACGACAAATAGAGTCCAGATCGGTGTGGTAACAGCCTGTTGCATCCAAGCCTAAACCGTGGTAAAAATCGTGGTAACAAAATTACCACGGGTAGGAGTTACCACGATGGCCACAAATTTGTTATCCGCTGCCGAATGCAAGAACGCCACCAGCAATGGCGCGAGCATCCGCAAGCTCCATGACGGTGACGGTCTCTATCTGTGGGTTTACCTTGATGGCCGGAAGTATTGGCGGATGCGATACTGGCAAGCTGATAAGGAAAAATCACTCTCCATTGGCGTCTATCCTAAAGTCACCCTGAGCGATGCGCGGAAAAAGCGGGAAGAACTACGCAAGCAACTTGAAGCCAATCTCGACCCCTCCGCTGAGCGCAAGGCGACAAACCTGCGTAAAAAGCTCTCCGCTGAAAACTCTTTCCAGGCTGTCGCGCTGGAGTGGTACAACAAGCAACTGCATACTTGGGTGCAACACCATGCTGACGACGTTAAGCGGCGTCTTGAATCCAATATCTTCCCGACTCTCGGCAAGCGCCCACTTGATCAGATCGAAGCGCCCGAGCTATTGCAAGCCATTCGTAAAATTGAAAAACGTGGTTCATACGACCTAGCGCACCGTGTCTTGCAAGTATGCGGCCAAGTCTTCCGCTATGGCATCGCCAGCGGCCGTTGCACTCGCAACCCATCCACCGATCTGCGCGGCGCGCTTACGCCCCATGTAAAGCAACATCAAGCGGCTGTCCGTCCCGAGGAACTGCCTGATTTACTACGGGCGATTGCCAAATATGACGAGATAGGCGACAAACAAACGCGCATCGCCCTGCAACTGCTGGTGCAAACCTTTGTCCGTACCAACGAACTGATCGGCGCCGAATGGGTGGAGTTTGATCTTGAAAACGCACTGTGGATTATCCCGGCCGGGCGCATGAAGATGAAAACCGAGCATGTTGTCCCGCTATCCAAACAGACGCTCGCCATGCTAGCCGAACTCAAGGAAATATCAGGCGGCAGCCGCTTTATATTCCCCGGTCGCAACCGAGACAAGCCCATCAGCAACAACACCATGCTGTTTGCCCTCTACCGCATGGGCTACAAAGGAAAAATGACCGGCCACGGCTTCCGTGCGGTGGCTTCCACCATCCTCAACGAAACCGGCTTCAATCCCGACGTGATCGAGCGCCAGCTTGCTCACTGCGAACGCAACGAAGTCAGGGGAGCTTACAATCGAGCCGAATACCTGCAAGAACGTAAGCGCATGATGCAACACTGGGCGGATTATCTCGATTCGCTTGAAGCCGGTGGAAAGGTCATACCCCTGCATAGCAACGCGGCTTAGCAGTTTGCCTCTCCATTTCTGGAAGCAGATGGCTTTTTAGCTCAACTTGACTGGTACCTACCATTCAATTGGCCAGCGTTCCCACGCTGGAATCGCGCATCTCGCGTATTACCAGCCTCGCAATTTCAACAGCATTCGACTGCATAGGGAGTTGCGGCGTTGCCAGACCTCGAATGATCACTCCTTGGCGAGGACTCTCAACCTGGCCGTAACTCAGAAAAGTCGTCAATACCTTTTCATGTCCGAGGTTCTGGCTCCACGCCTTAAAATCCTCTGGCGTTTGGCAGACCGCCTGACCAAGACGGACAAGCGTATTTCTGAAGCTGTGTGGGTTGAAGTATGGCAGGCCGGCTTTATTGAAGGCATCACGAAAGATCGTGCGAATGGGCGAAGCCGTGCTCCAGTGGTCTCGTGACAATCCAACCGCTTCAAATTGCTGAGACTTCCCCACGGAAATGCGTGTCGTTGGAAAGAGCGGATCATCGTTGCCCCAGAGTTTCTCGGTCTGAAGAAACACGACCCACTCCACCAGAATTTGGCGAATCTCATCCCCGACCGGAAAGAAGTACGTGGTAAAGGTTTTGCTGAACTTGGTCTTGACCTCCCGCGCATCCTGAATGACACAGCCAGAGACGAGATCGACATGTTTCAGTTTCATTGAGGCAATGGCACTGTCCCGCGCTCCGGTTAACAGGGTGAAGGCGATCAGTGCGCGGTTTCGTCGCTCAATATCCGTACTGACCGGCATCGCAGTGATGACGTGCTTGATCTGCTCCAAAGTCGGCACCTTTTGTTCCCGTTGCGCCGTAGCGACACGCGTATCCTTGTCTGACAGATTGAAATAATCGGCATCGGAATACTGAAACCGGGATTTGTAGCCGGGTTGCCCCGCGAGCCATAGAAAGAAACGTTTGAGTTGTGTGAGGGTCGAATGCAAGGTCGCCTTGCTCAGCTTCTTTCCGGACTGGCAGCCCTTCTGTTCAGCAAGATGCTTCTTGAACGCGATTGCCTGCTCGAAGTGAAACGCCTTGAAATCACGGTACTTGGTATACACCTCAAAACGATTCAGCGCCTTCGCCGTAGCATCCACAGTCGACTCGCTGTGACGCTTGGCTTCCTTCAAATAGGCGAAGTACTCCCGCTTGATTCGTTCATTATTGGCGTTGTGCTTTGTCATTGTTGGATGCTCCTATCTCAAGTCACTGTTTACGGTGGGTTGGTTGCTCTCAACTATGTGTTGCAGTGCTTGCGGCATCGTGATGTCCAAATGCCCACGAATCTGATCCAGCTTGGTTAAACTGACGCGCCGGTACATCATGGCTTCGCAATCCGGACAAATCCCAATCAGGCTGCCGAGGGTCTCGGTCACGGGCTTATAGTCAGCCATATCACCCGCCGGCACTTTCGGTATCCGGCATCGAACGCAATAGATTTCGCCAGGCTGGCAGGTCTTCTTGTTCTTTGCCCGGCGTACCTGAAGAAATGCGGCCAGGTCATGACCGAGAATCAACATCGGGCGCTTGTCATCGCTGACTGGAAGTCCCGCCTTGACCCAGACGCGCACCGTGTTTTTGTGAATACCGAACAAGATGGCAGCTTCTTCCACACTGTAGCTGCGATGGATTTTGACAAGTCGATGGTTAGGGTGGCGTTTTTTCATATATCACCCCTGCCGCGTTAGTTCTTCGCAGCGATTAACGGGGGCATAGACTTCCCCGTTATCGGCGGTGCCACTGACACATTTCCCGCTTGCCAGAACGGAAACCGATGAAAGCGGCGAAACCGATTCCATAAGTTCCACTTGCCAGGCTTCCGCCGAGCGGTTGCCGCTGGCGCGGACAAAACGCCGGCCATCGACGATACGACCGGCGTGGCGCTTGATCCACCAGCCCAACTTGCGACGGTTAATTTCCCCGCGCTCATCGGCAATGTCGCGCAGCACCTCACGAAGTTCGGCGTTCTCATCATTGAACGTAATCGCCTGCTTGACCGCATCGCGCACCATGGCTGGAGTCTTGCCGAATACAGCGAACCACGAGGTCAATAGTCGTGCCAGCGTTTCACGGTCCGGGTCTTCTGCCATGGCCTCGAACACCGATACGGTCGGGTCTGCGCAGCCAAGCCACAACAGCGGCTGTCGGCACAGGTCAGACCAATCGCCATAACCCGCCAACGCCTTGCAGATAGCCTTTGGTCTGCCGTTGACAATCCATGCGCGCACGATGGTCAAGGCTGCCGAAACATAGCGGCCTCGCTCGCGTAACACATCGCGCACCAGCTCGGGTCGTGTGAAACTGCGCGCTGCCGGCGTCTCGCAGCCGGGGTCGAGGCGAATGGTGATGCAGCGCCGTGTCATGTCCTGTACCGGCCCAACGTTATTCCCGCTGGAGAGGAACAAAGCACGGGTGCTGACGGTGGCGGTTTTGGAAACACCCAGGATACGTCCGCTCATGAATTCCGAGGTCAGTACCGTACAAAGGCTCTTGTGCGCCAGCAGATCGGCAGTAAGGTTGTCGAACTCGATCACGGCCGGCGCACGCAGCAATTCCGCGAGCAGCAGTTTTCTGCATTCCTCGTCGTCGGCGGGAAAAGTGGTCGGCGTGCCGCGTTGTGGGGTGGCAAAGGCCGTAATCAATTCGCACAGATAAGACTTGCCGGAGCTAATCATATGCGCACGTGCATGGATCATTGGCGCGTGGACGAGGCTGGGCCGGATAGCAGCGGCGAGCATCGCTACCAAGGCAGCGGCCAGATCAGAATCAGCGGCGAAACTGAACTCCACCAGCAAATCTTTCAGCAGCAGCAGCGCGACTTCGGCCTGAGTTCGGGTCGGCTTGTCAGGGACAGAAAATTCCCGCGCATCGAACACCCCGAACATGCCGGTGGCCGAGTCATACCCGGCTGCCGTCATCAGGCTGCCGTCGGATCGAAGATACGGCTGGCGCGCCAAGCCGTTCAAGACAGGCAGATGCGGATAACTGGTCGAATCGAAAAGCACGGCGGCATGGCGCGCTGGCGGATCGGCACGTACCCAATCATCAGAGCGGCCATCGAAGCGTTCCCACGTTGCCGCACCCGCTAGTGCGCGCACGAGGGCCGGCGGCGACACATCCTGAACGCGTGTTTCGCGAGTGCCAGGGTCTGTCACCACGGTCACGATCAGCCCGCCACGTTGATAGTGTCGGCGCGACTGCGCCAGTTCGCGCTCGGCGGCATCCACCACCCGGTTCATTTCACCGGCCATGACGCGAATGGTCGGCTTCATGCGTGCCGTACTGACCTCGATGTCGAGGAGACGCAACAGATCGCGGACATGCCGCTCGGCGCAGTGGCCGTGCAGACACTTGAAGCCACCGATAGGCCAGAGATCGTCGGGCTCAAAGTAGGCTGTGCCACCGTCCGCTGCCCCCGTGTGCTCTGTCACCCAAGGACAGGTGATGGCGTGCTTGCTTTCACCGAGTGGTGCCTTGTAAAGGCCACGGTTGCGTAGCGCGACCAGCACGGCATTCTCGTCGGGGCGCGGAATCCACACGGGGCCGCCATCAGCGGGACGCTCTTGCTCCGTTCGGGCACTCAGCCGCTTGAGCCGCGCGGCCTGCGCCATCTCCAACTGAAGACCATCGACTAGTTCCTCGACCGAATAGCGCAGATCGGGCGCCCATGTCACCATCCGGCACGCAAACGGCGGCTTGTGCTTGCCATTCACCGCCACAGGCAGCCGAGCCAAACGAGCACGCGGCCCATTGGCACCGGGGTCGGACAATCCGGCGGCAACAATGGAATTCATCATACGGTCGGCGGCGAGTCCATCGACCAAGGGCTCACGCAGCAGATAGCCGGCTTGATGGTTGCCCGGCGAGGTCTCCAGCAGCCAGGTTGGCGGCAGTGTCACGCGCTCCATGGCCACCTTGCCACCGATGTCATCAAGCATCACAGCATGTAGCGCGTGAAAGCGCGCCTTCTGCCGCCGATACTGCCCCGCCTCGTCTGGTTTGAATACCGCCAGGCTGAAATAGTTGTTGGCGTCGGACGGCAAGTTCGCGGTCATATCGTTACCACCCTGCCACGATCTGCCGAACCAGACCTTGCCGGGCACGCTCGATGGGTTTCCCGTAAAGCTAACCACAACCGGGCGCAAGTCAGCCAAATCGTCGCCGAACACGGCGTGCAAAAACTCGCCGTTGCTGACCAAATCGGTTTCGCCGGTTTTATCGGTTTCCATCGGGCTGGGTGGAGAAACAGTCTCGGGCGCGTTCATCATCGCCCCTAAGACGCTGTCTTGCGGTCCGCTTCAAGCTTCACTACCAGCGCGCGGATTTCATCGTCGGTCTTCCCGGCGATCCGTGCGGCAATGAGCGCATCGACTTCATTGTCAGGCGTGCCAGTTGCTCGCAATCCGATCAAAACCGGTTTTACAAAAAGCCCGGCTTTAATGTCTGCGAAATGTGAACTGCGTGACCTGCCGCGCCGCTTGCAAACAGTAGGGGTTCGTAGGATGGTGATTTGACCAGGGGACGTGTTAGCAGTCTGACGGTCGGTAGAGGTATTGGCGTTGGACATATCTGCTCCTTGTAGAGTTGTGTGGCACGTTGCCGCACAACCCTACACATGACATGCCAAGCCACGACTCCGAAGACTAGGCTGGGCGCGGAGGTCGCCCGTTTTGGTTTGTCATGTCAAACGCTGGCTTGTCATGTCAAACGCTGGCTTGTCACGACAAACACCAATTGATCACTCAAAATCCTCGGCCTCTGAACTTTCCTGCCAATTGTGCCCACTTTTTTCCATCCATTCATCAGCCGAGGTTAATGCCGACTCGGACGAGTCACTCAATTCGTTGGTATCGTCATCCATTTCGCCGCGTTCGGGCATTTGGTCATAGGATGCAGTTTGGTAATCTTCTGCGTCACGTTTGGCTCGATCGTCTGCAGCACCTCGCCTATCCTCAATTTTGAACACAGGTTCCCACCCCGCAATCTTCCGATGATTGGTGAAAGGGTCACCACATATCCCCAAATGCGTTCGCAATACCGCTCGCAGTCGTTTGATTTTTGCAGAAGCACCCTTTCGAGCCGTTGTTAGTTTTTCCTTCCGCGCCATCCCAAGCAAGGTGAGACCTTCGCCGTTCAATATCCCGCGCTGCCGGTTCACGAGGCCAAGCGCAGCTATTGCGACTCGTCTTGTTTCTCCACGGGCAGAGATTTCAAACATGTTGTTTGCCCCAATACCATGCTCGCTCTTGTCCCCCACGAAAGCGATAGTTATCTCAATGGCCTTAAGTTCAGTCATAGCAATGAACACCGCACATTGATTCTGAGAACTGACCACAACAATTGGTTTGGCGGGGTCAACATTTTCCAGAGAGCTATCGCTGGGGACGGCATTACGAATCTCATCGACGCCAAAATCCTCTGCCTCGATTTGTTCCACTTTAGACAGTACGAACAGCCCAGCCGACAGCGGCGGGAAAATCGTGTCGCTGAAGTATTTCTGCGTACCCTCAAAAGTCAGGCGAATATCCGACAGGCGTGATTCATCAATCTTTGCGCGAATGAAGGCTTCGGTGTGAAGGTCGGGCTGCTTGCTCCAGCGTTCGATCAGCGCCTCGCCGGTGATATAGCGGTCGGTTGGCTCAAAGTGTGTAATGTCTTCCTTCCGAAACCAACAGGCCATCAGCGGAGGCAGATGGTCCGTACCCATGGTGTAGTTGAAGAAAAACCTGGGGGCCGGGTTCTGTTCGTTGGCGTTTCTATAGGCCGCGATGCCGCCTGTGTCTGGCCCTATGAAAATCCATGCTGCCAGTTCTTCCGTCGTTGCCCCCAAGCGATCGGTCAAAATCTTCATGGCTTTCGGAAAAGCGATGTAGTCAATTTTTGGTGCTGGCTCCTTTCCCGCATCGAGACTCTTTCGTTCAGGATAATAGTCGCCCCTGGCTAATTGATACTGCTGATTCATGAGAGCAAGTTCTTTCCGCATTTGAGTCAGGCGGTCTTCCTTCAGAGCCAGTTCTCCAGCCGTCGGGCAGGAGACAGACTCCCAATGCAATATCTCCCTTTCAAAGTCATTCTTTTGCCCAAGATAATCCCACCACTTCCTTCGCTCCAGCTCTGTTGCCGGGTCGTTTTGATAGTCCAGTTGAAGCGCCGCGCTCTGCCGCTGAGCAGCGGATAAGTCATCCCAAGGCACAGGGAAAAACTCAAATTCCACGCGTTTCCGCAGCGCTTCGGGCAAGTCGTTTCGCTCCCGATCAAACCAGTCCTCCAGCGGGAGTGTCAGGCTCTGAAACTCTTGGCTGGTAATTGACGTTTGTGATGCCGCCGCCAAGGCTTTGGAATTTCGGACTCCGCTTGCAAGCTCTTTTGGGAATGTTATTTTTGCTTTTGTCTGCGTGATGTATTGCGAAAGCCAGTCTAAAAACCCTCCGGCTTCGACGTAACGAAAACCATCTCGCTCAAAAGTCTTCGGTCGCTCTATCGCCAACCGATCATCACTGAAAGCACCGATCAAGGTCCGTTCGTTCGTCCGGGCACGATTGTTGGTGGCGCGTAGCTCTGGCTCCAATGTCAGGTTGTCGTCGGAATAGAGCCGATAACCTGCACCAAGACGAATGGCGTCTTCCAGTGGCCACCAGATGTGGCCGTCCTCCGTAACACGAAGAAACGACTCGTAATTAGTATTCATGGCGTATGGTCGGATTGGATCATGAGGAAAATACAGGGCGGGCAAGGCATTTCAGCATTTGCCGGAAGAACAAATAATTACATGGCGCTGAACCATACCTTCGCTTCTCAGGTTAAATGGCAATATCTATTTGGACTATGTTGGACTTTACAGCAAATCAGCCGAGTACAAAATTAAACACTCATGTTTTGCGCCAAGACGGCCACGTTTGAATTCCGTATCGAACTCACGGAATCAATTTGTCCGGCTTCAGCCTACGCGCACTGATCCATCGTCAATCACGATGACCTGCTCAGAGTGCCACCCCATATCCACAAGAGGAATTCGTCGTGTCAGTGGTTCAGCGGCAGGTTTTTGACTTGTAGCGGTCGCACTGAATAGGGGCTGAATGAGAACTACTCGGCCAATCCGGCCACTAAGGCCACATACGAAGGACGCCCGTTGTGCGGAGATAACCAGCCACTCAGCACTCAAGGGCCGCCGGGGCGTATTCATCAGAAAACTCTCACTAACTTTGCAGTGTTATTGAAATGATTGGTTTTGCAGCTTTGCTGGGTACACTACCGACACGACACGTAGAATCAGGGTGTCAATGGAGCAATGGCAACGGATTTATTGAATAGTCGCTCGTCACAACGGCATCCTACCGCCCCCGCTTAACACTTCCTGGCGGGTAGCCAAACCGCTTTTTGAACGCGGAGCTGAAATGATTGACATGCGCATAACCGAGTCGTGTGGCGAGAGTTTTCATTGGAACCGGATCGCTCAACAGGATGGCATGGGCTTGGGCGAGGCGGTGT
>CAIVZW010000119.1 GCA_903910495.1 uncultured beta proteobacterium | reverse complement strand
GTTCGCCTCGACTCGGTCTGGAAGAAATTGCTTGCCAACCGCGACTACCCGGCACCGGTGATCGAATTGCTCGGCCAGATGAGCACCACCACCCTGCTCCTGGCCGACAACCTCAAGCAGCCGGGGCGTCTCACCATCCAGCTTCGCGGCAACGGCCCTATCCCGCTACTGGTGATCGACTGCAACGAAAAACTCAATATCCGCTGCATGGCGCAGCACGGCGAGAAGATCAAAGCGGCGGCGCTCGTCGATTTGCTCGGTCAGGGACAGCTTCTGCTCTCGCTCGACATGCCGACCATGCGCGAGCCCTTTCAGAGCATTGTTCCGCTCAGCGGGAATAGCATCGCCGAGATCTTCGAGCACTATCTCAAGCAGTCCGAACAACTCGCCTCGCGCTTCTTCCTTAGCGCCTCGCCCACCGGCACGGCAGGCCTCTTCCTGCAAAAGATGCCGTTTACCGACCAGCGCGACGCCGACGGCTGGGCACGCATCGAAGCACTGGCCAGCACCGTCAGACCCGAAGAACTACTCGGCCTGTCGAGCGAAGAACTGCTGACGCGACTGTTCCATGAGGAAACCGTGCGCGTGTTCGCCGCGCAGACCGTCACCAACGACTGCCCGAAAGACTGGGAAAAAGTACGCAACATGCTGCGCACGCTTGGCCGCGAGGAAGTCTATGGGGCGCTCAAGGAGCACGGCACGGTCATCATCCGCGATGACCTGGGCAACCACGAATACCGCTTCGACAAGGTGGCCATCGACGAACTGTTCAGCAACACGCCGGAAACCCCGCCGACGGTACATTGAACAGCCGCGTCAGCGATCTTGTGCCGGCGCCTCGCCTAGCAATTCGTTAGCCGCAGCCAGAAGCGCGGGACGGCGTTCTTCCGGGAGCATGACAAGACCTTCGATTAGCCATTCAAGGCTCACATTGGGAATCAGCTTGATGGCTTCAACGAGATCACTGGCCAGAGCAAGTATCGAGCTTTCGGAATCATCCAGAACGTGGCGTGCGGCGTTCGAGCAGCATCGCGTCAGTTGGGCGCGCATCGATTCAGAGCCACGCAACAACTGGATCACCAGGGCGGGCAGTTTCCAGCGCTCGGCGCATTGCAGGGTCAGTTGCTTGAAAGTAAATCCGCAGGCCTGCATTTGCGCCTGCGTACTGCGTTGAGCCCGACCCGAGGACAACTCCGCCTCGGCCTTCAGCGGAATCTCATCGGCATAAACCCACAGCAGCAAATCGCCAGCCCCGGCCAGCAGCGCGGCGACCGCGACTTCCTCCGGATTGAGATCCATGCGCCCGGTGGCCCAGACCTGAGCGATCTGTGAGGAAGCCCGTGCGCGCGCTTCCACCTTGAGCAAGCCGCTGTTATCGACTTCGATTTCCGGACTGGAAAGCAGCAACTTGCGAAACTCATCGACCCCGAGCTGCATGATGGCTGCCAACGCCGTCGTTGTTTCGTGGTCAAGCCGGTGCGATTTTCTGCGCTCGGCTTCGCGCAGCAGACACAAGCACAGTAGCGGATCCTGCAGAACGATATCCGAGAGATCTCTGGGCGATAGCATCTCGCCTTCAGCGCTATCCAGCTGTGCCATCAGCAGTTTGGAGCGGCGCATGACGGGCAATGCCTGGTTTTCGAAGTAGGCGGCCCATTGCCCGACACCCCACCGGTTTTTCCATGAATCCATGTAGCCTGCTACTCCCTGGTCCTGAGCCGCCAGAGCGAAGTAATTTCGGCGGCACGTGCAGCATACAAGGGATCGCTCGTATCTGAAGCGCGCGGATGCGTTGGCCGCACGTCCAGCCGTCCCGATACCTTCAGACCGGCATCTTCGATAAGCGAGAGCAATTCGCTGCGCGAACGCAATTCCAGATGCTCGGCCAGATCAGAGAGGATCAGCCAGCCCTCGCCGCCGGGTAGCAGATGTGCCGCCAGACCAGCAAGAAAGCCGCGCAGCATGCGGCTGTCCGGGTCATACACCGCATGCTCGAGAGGGGAACTCGGCCGTGCGGGAACCCAGGGTGGATTGCACACCACCAGCGGCGCACGTCCGGGAGGAAAAAGATCGGCCTGCACCACGTCGACCTGCTCGCACAATCCGAGCCGGGCAATATTCTCGCGGGCACAGGCCAGCGCCCGCTCATCCTGATCGGTAGCCACAATGCGCTTGACGCCACGCCGGGCCAGCACGGCGGCAAGCACTCCGGTTCCCGTGCCGATGTCGAAGGCCATACTGGCGGACGACAGCGCCGCAGGCAGTGGCGCATCGGCGACCAGCGCCACGTACTCGCCACGTATCGGGGAAAATACACCGTAATGCGGGTGAATGCGATCACCCAGCGCGGGAATCTCGACGCCATTCCGGCGCCATTCGCAGGCCCCGATCAGACCGAGCAGTTCACGCAGCGAGATGACGTAGGGCGTGTCGGCCGCACCATAGACCGCCGCGCAGGCTTGCCGTACCTCGGGCGCGCGGCGCAGCGGGATGACGTGTTCGGCCAGGAAAGGAATCAGCAGCATGCCGAGCGTACGCGCCCGCTGCGCCTGCGCCATGCGCTGCAGATGAAAGCTTTCCGATGCTGTGCGGGACGCCGTCTGCGTCTTGCGCGGCTTGCGCTCAACGCGCCGCGCCATGGCCTGCAGCAACTGCCGCGCATTCTGGAAATCACCGCGCCAGAGCAGCGCCGTCCCTTCGCAGGCCAGACGATACGCGGCATCGGCGCTCAGCGTATCGTCGGCGATCTGGACACGTCTGGGCGGTGGCACACCAGCCTCCGAGCGCCAGCGAGCGGAACAGGATTCGCCCGCTTCAATCCAGTTGATGAACGGGCAATCGATAGCCATCAGTTTCCTCCGGAAAAGCAGGCACGGTCTGTTTCTCCGCTTTTATTGATAACGGGAAAAAACTGCGCACAGTGCCGATCTGCATATCATCCATGAACATCGGCGCATGGCCGACACCAGGCACTTCGATAACTTCCGGACGCGGCCCGCGGGATGCCATCGCCTGCGCCGTTTCGAGCGTGAGCAGATCGGAATGCTCACCGCGCAGCACCCGCGTCGGACAATGGATACGCTCGTAAATTGGCCACAGGTCGATTTCGCCACTTGTAGTGGCACGGCGGAAGGATTCCGCGATAGCGGGATCGTAGCGCATCTCCAGACGCCC
>CAIVZW010000118.1 GCA_903910495.1 uncultured beta proteobacterium | reverse complement strand
CGGCCTTCTTGACCAGCACCGAACCGGGATGAACGAGAAACTTCATGCCGCGCGCACCGAGGTAGAACCCGGAATCCTCCGACTTGCAGCCGATGTTACCGAGCAGGCCGGCGAGCAGGGCGCGGTGGATGGCGTCGTAGGTTGCCGGAATCTGGTTTTCCTTCCACTCGTGTTCGGCGGCGAGACCGTGCAACTGGCTGTGAATGTCGTGCCACTCGCGCATGCGCAGGGCAGAGAGGAAATTTTCGTGGCAGGCCTGCACCAGCTTGCGTTGCGATTTCTTGTGCTCGACTTCGCCCTGGTACCAGGTCCACAACTTGAGCCAGGACAGGAATTCCGATTTCTCGTCGGCGAATTTCTTGTGCGCGGCATCGGCGGTGCCCTGGCGCTCCTGCGGCCGTTCGCGCGGATCCTGCACGGTCAGCGCGGCGGCGATGATCAGCATTTCCTTCAGGCAAGCTTCGTCGCGCGCGGCAACGATCATGCGCGCCACACGCGGATCGAGCGGCATCTTGGCCAGTTCCTGACCGACCGGTGTGAGCGCCCGCTCCTCTGTAACGGCGCCCAGTTCCAGCAACAATTGGTAGCCGTCGCTGATGGCCTTGGGCGGCGGTGCTTCGATGAAGGGGAACGCCTCGATGTCACCGAGGCGTAGCGCCTTCATGCGCAGGATGACGCCGGCCAGCGACGAACGCAGGATTTCCGGATCGGCATACGGCGGCCGCAAGCCGTACTCCTGCTCGTCGTAAAGCCGGATGCAGACGCCGGCAGCGACGCGCCCGCAACGACCGGAACGCTGGTTGGCCGAGGCCTGCGCGATCTTCTCGATCTGCAACTGTTCGACCTTGTTGCGGTACGAATAGCGTTTGACGCGCGCCAGCCCGCTATCGACGACGTAGCGTATGCCCGGCACGGTGAGCGAAGTCTCGGCGACGTTGGTGGCGAGCACGATGCGCCGTCCGCTGTGCGGCCTGAAAATGCGCGACTGTTCCTCGGCCGACAGGCGGGCGAACAGCGGCAGGATTTCCGGAAGCGTGTTGGCAAACCCGCCACCGCGACTGAAGGCGTGCTTGCGCAGAGCTTCGGCCGCGTCGCGGATTTCGCGCTCGCCGGGCAGGAACACCAGCACATCCCCCGGCCCTTCGCGGTTCAGTTCGTCGCAGGCATCGACGATGGCGTCGTAGAGATCACGCTCGTCGTCCTGCTCGGCCTCCTCCGTCTGTACCGGCCGATAGCGCACTTCGACCGGGAACAGGCGGCCGGAAACCTCGATCACCGGAGCATTGTTGAAATGCTCCGAGAAGCGGCTGGCGTCGATGGTCGCCGAGGTAATGATCAGCTTGAGATCGGGTCGCTTGGGCAAGATCTGCTTGAGATAGCCGAGCAGGAAGTCGATGTTCAGACTGCGCTCGTGCGCCTCGTCGAGGATCAGCGTGTCGTACTGGACCAGCCATGGGTCACCCTGCGTTTCGGCGAGCAGGATGCCGTCGGTCATCAGCTTGATGTACGAAGCCGGGGATGTGCGGTCGCTGAAGCGGATCTTGTAACCGACCACGTGGCCGAGCTCGCTTTCCAGCTCCTGCGCGATGCGCGCTGCCGTCGAGCGTGCGGCGATGCGACGTGGCTGCGTGTGGCCGATCTGGCCGGTCGTGCCGCGCCCGAGTTCGAGGCATATCTTGGGAATCTGCGTCGTCTTGCCCGAGCCGGTTTCGCCGCAGACGATCACCACCTGATGCTTTTCGATCAGTGCGGCAATCTCGGCACGGCGCTCATTGACCGGCAGTTCATCGGCAAATTTCGGTCGCGGCAGACCCGCCCGACGGACGGCAACGGCCGCCCGGGATTTCTCCAGCAGCCTGTCGTAGTCGGCCTGCAAGGCATCGCGCTTCGAACCAAACAGATGGCGCAGGTCGCGCGCCATTGAACGCAAACGGCGCTGGTCGACGGCGAGGCAGTCCTCGAACTCGGATTTACGCTTCAATGAATGCAGAACGGGAGGAGATGGCCTTGAACTGCATCTTATTTCCCTTTCACTTCATCCAGGGCAGAAAGCAGGTTGTCGACGGCAAAGAGGGTCATTCGTTCAACACTCTCCCTGGTAAATGCCCCGATGTGCTCGGTGGCCACAACTTTCCTGTTTTTCGCCAGATCCCAGTTCGTCGGCGGCTCGGTGTCAAAGGCATCGATCGTGAATCCGGCGATCTTTCCGTTTTCAATCCCGGCAATGACATCAGCGCTATTGATCAAACCTTCCCTTGCCGTATTGACGATATAAACCCCTTGCTTCATCTTCTCTATGCTCTCTCTGTTGATCAGGGTGATGCCGTCGTTTGAAGGTGGGCAATGCAGACTGATGATGTCCGAGAATTTGAAAACCTCGTCCATCGTCGAATAGCTGAAATTGTCGGGTTCCCTGAATTTCTTGTCGGGATACGGTTCATACGCCTTGACCGTCATACCGAATGCCAGTGCCAGTCTGGCCACCATCTGGCCAATGTTTCCACAGCCGAACAATCCCAGCGTTTTACCCCCCAGCTCAATGCCCATGACCCTTTCCCATTTTTCAAGCTTGATCGCCTGATCGTGCATCGGGATCGAACGCACTGCCGCCAGGATATGGGCCATCGTCAATTCGGCCACGCCACGTGCATTGGCACCGTCGGTCTTCTTGATGATGATGTTCAACTCTTTGGCCCTGGCCAGATCAATATTGTCAGTACCTGTTCCGTAGCGGCTGATCACCCTGAGGTTTTTAGCCGAGTCCAGAATTCTTGAATTGATTTTTTCCACGCCGGCCAGATAGCCCGTACATTCGGGAAGCCGTTTCAATAATTCATCTTCGGACGGCTGGACTCCGGGCGTCGAAAATACGACCTCATGCCCGGCCTCCTCAATCTTCTTAAGATAGGGATGCCCGTTCTTTGATAATGATCTCGGCGTTACCAGTATCTTTCCCATAGTGCTTTCTCGTGTCTTTCTCTCAGAATTATCGATTGTTTCAGGCGTTCCAGTCTTAACAACGACACCTGTCGAAGGCCGTTGAAATTCGGGCGCACAACCCGAAGTATCCTTGGCTTCTGTAAGCCGGTCAATGTTCAGGGCTACCGCCCGATGCAAACACCTTGCCCCCGCGCAAACTCTGGAAAAGCAGGGACAATGCTCATGCCTCGCCTTGCCCAGGCCGGTTTCGCCGCAGATGATCATCGCCTGACGACCCCAGCGCCTATCTTCTATAAAATGCGTGCTTTGCAGACTCTTCGCCCATGATCAAAGCAATCCTTTGGGATAACGACGGCGTTCTGGTCGATTCCGAACCGTATTACTTCGAGGCCAACCGCAACTATTTGCGCCGCTTCGGCATCGAGCTATCCGCGGAAGACTACTTCCAGTGGTATTTGTGCGAGAACCGCGGCGCCTGGCATCTGCTCGACGAGAACGCCAGCACAGAGCAGATCGCGCACTGGCGGCGCGAGCGCAACGTGTTGCATCTCGAACTGCTCGAAGGTGCCGGTTCACTGCTGATCCCCGGCGTCGAGAACGTACTTGAGCATCTGAACGGACGCGTCGACATGGGCATCGTCACCAGCGCCACGCGCGCGAGTTTCGAGGCCATCCACAACAGACACGACCTCCTGCGCCACTTCCGTTTTGCCCTGACGGCTGAAACCTACGACCAGAGCAAGCCGTCACCCGAACCCTACCTGCTCGGCCTTGCCAAGCTCGGCTGCAGAGCGGAGGAATGCCTTGTCGTCGAGGATTCCCCGCGCGGTTTGCAGGCCGCCCTTGCCGCCGGGATTCGCTGCATCATCTTGCGCAACCCGCTGTCACGACATCATGATTTTGCCGATGCCTACCGCATTGTCGGCTCAATGGACGAGTTGCTTGTTGAAATTGAAGCCCTGCTCGATCAAACCACTTGATGAAGATTTCCCTGATCCGACTCCATGCCGACATCGACGCTCGCGTCGCGGCCATCCGCGAAGACGCCTCCGACTGGCCCTGCGCCAGGGGCTGCGATACCTGCTGCCGGCAACTTGCCGACGTACCGCAACTCACCGCCGGTGAATGGGATCTGCTGCAGGAAGGACTCGCATTACTGCCGCCGGAACGGCTCGGCGAAATCCGCCAAAGGACTGCCGCACTGACCCGCCAGCCCACCCGCCCCGTCGTTTGCCCCCTGCTCGATCTGCAGACCGGCGCCTGCCCGGTCTACACCCACAGGCCAATCGCCTGCCGGACCTACGGCTTCTATGTTCAGCGCGACAAGGGGCTCTATTGCCGGGACATCGAAGCGCGCGTTGACGACGGCAGGCTATCCGAAGTGATCTGGGGCAACCAGGACGCCATTGACCAGCAGTTGACCGGCCTGGGTAAAATCTGCGCACTGACAGCGTGGTTTGAAAGCTGGGAGAATAAGCACCGAGGGGCTGGAAAGATGGACAACTGAGGCCTGTAACCCGCTTCTCTGCTTGTCCATAAACGGTCAGCAGTCACTCAGGGCTGTCGCCGGTTAGCAGCCGTTCAGATAACAAAATCAACATCTTGCCAAGAATCAATCGCCTTACGATAATATGAATCGTAAGGAAAAAAGGAGATTGAAATGTCAAACGATGCCACACTGACCAGCAAGGGGCAAACAACAATTCCAAAGGAAATTCGGGATAGTCTTTCCATGAAGGCCGGAGACCGGATGACGTTCACGTTGATGCCAGACGCCACAGTGGTCATGCGGGTGAAGACCAAGAGTGTCACCGAGCTGGCAGGTGTGTTACATAAAAAGGGGCGCAAGCCCGTTCCGGTTGAGCAGTTATCACGGTGATGCTGGGGGTTGATACCAGTGTTCTCGTTCGCTTTCTGGTTCGGGATGACGAAGTTCAGTTTGAGAAGGCACGAAAGCTGATCAAGCGTGAAGTTGCCGCTGGGCGCCGCGTTTTCGTCAGCCAGTTGGTTCTCCTGGAGACCGAATGGGTGCTGCGTAGCCGATACAGCCTACCGAAGAATCTGATCATTGAGACCATCTCGCGTTTGCTCAACGCGACCGATGTACGATTCGAGGATGAGCCGGCCATCGAAGAGGCCCTTTTCATGTGGAAGGATGCGACTGCCGATTTCGCAGATTGTCTGATCGGTGCCAAAAATCGACGGCTTGGATGCCGGGCGAGCGCAACCTTCGATGCGAAGGCTTCCAAGTTGCCGGGGTTTATTGCTGCCTAACGATAATCGGCGAAGCGTGGTTACATCGCGTCGGCGGAGCCCTGTACCTGAAATATGTGTCCTAGCGTTTCGCCATCGGTAAAACCGTACGGACCGAATGCTGGGAGGCCGAGATAACACTGATCCAGAGGATCACGCCTGCGGGGGCGTAGTCCCGATTCGTGCCGATCCGCTTTGAGGCGAAAAACAGGCTGACCGCTTCCGACAAAATCATGGCTGCGTTCGAGGCGATCTCCCTCGCCAAAGCTTTGGTTACGAAGACAGGTGCAGCGAAAATAGTGTACGGCGAAAAGCAATCGACGTTTTCGGTGAATGCCGCCGCTTTGTCGCGAGTGCCATTGGGATAGCATCACATTACTTTTCAAAAAAGAATTCGAAGCTGAACCCAATGGCACTACCTTTCAGAATCAGCCTTTTTCCTGTTTCCAACAAGTGGTTGCAAGAACAACGCGGTGCAACTCGTCGTCCCGGTTTGTTGTGTCAAGGCGATCGGCGGAATTCGAGATCAGTCGCCTGGCAATGCTGTCCGACGAAAGGCAGACGGCGAGTCGCCGATCAGTCGTCGGAAGAATTTCACGAAGTTGGTGGTTTCCGAGAATCCGAGTTGGTGAGCTATTTCGGCAACCGATGCGGTGCTGTGCACAAGGAGCCGTTGTGCTTCCAGCGCGATCCGCCGGTCGATCACCTGTTTGGCAGATCGACCTTCGGCGGCCACGCAGGCGCGACTGAGCGTGCTTTCCGAATAGCCCAGGTGTCTGGCGTAGTGCTGCAAACCGTGGTGCTGCTGGAAATCAGTATCCAACGCTTGCAGAAACAGGCGGTAGATCCGCCGGCTCACCCGTTCTAGCGTTGAATCCACAGCCAGATCGCGTCGTTGTCTTGCGAGTCGCAGCAACAGCGTCATCAGTTCATGGCGGATGAGCGAAACATCCAGATCGCTGCCATCGAACTGATCAAAATCCTGCCGCAGGCGCAACAATCCGGCGTTTATTTTGCCGGCACATACTGGATTGAGCGCGGTGCACGTCAACCATTCATCCAGTGCCAGATGCTCCAGCTCGCGTGAGAGCACCAGCCCGCTGCGATGCGGCAAGGTGCTCGGGGCGATCAAAACAAGCTGAGCGACAATATCGTTGTCCAGGTACCACTGCTGGACCTGTCCCGGTCGTACAAAGACCAGCGAACCCGCCGCCAGCGGCCACTCGACAAAGTCCACCACGTGTCGGCCCTGTCCGTTCGTAACCAGCATCAGCATGAAGAAATCAATACGTTGAGGAGTTCGCATCAGCTTGCTTGAAACCTTGCCGCGCAACTCGGCCAGCGTCATGGGCTCAATGCCCAGGACGGTCAGGCGTTCATTCTCGAAACGAACCTCTTGCAACCTTGGATTTGGCGGTTTTTCGGATTTCATGTTTGGCGCATGCTCGATTTTGATCATTTATTGAGTCTAGCTGACCTCTTCACAATTGGCGAATGCGGGGAGAATCCACCTCACTGAATGCAACTCACCAAGGAGAAATGTCATGAAAAACTATCTGATCGTCGGCGCTTCGGGCTCTGTCGGCTCACTGGTCGCCAACACGCTGGCTCAACAGGGTGTCCAAGTACACGCACTGACCAGCAAACGCGAACGATCCGACAAAGTGGAAGGCAATATCCGCTGGCTGTTTGCCGACCTGAAAAGCGGTGAAGGGGTAAACGCCTCGTTTGAAAATGTTGACCGCGCTTTCATCTTTGCCCCACCGGGCTACGTGCCGCAGAACACGATTGTCTCGCCACTTATTAAGGAAGCCACGCGTCGCAAGCTAGAAAAAGTGGTACTGCTGACCGCATTGGGCGCCAACGCCGTCGAGACGGCCCCGCTGCGCATTGCCGAACTGGAACTGGAACGCTCCGGGCTGGCCTACAACATCGTGCGCCCCAACTGGTTCATGCAGAACTTCAACACCTTCTGGATTCACGGCATCAACGAGCAGGGCAAGATCCTGTTGCCCACCGGCAAGGCCAAGGGCAGCTTTATTGACGTTCGCGACATCGCCAATGTGGTGGTACGCCTGCTTACGTCGGACGATCTGAACAACCGCGATTTCGACATCACTGGCGCGCAATCGCTGGATCATGACGAAGTGGCCGCGATCCTCTCGCACGTCAGTGGCCGGGCCATCACGTATCAGGAGATCACGCCCGAGTCGCTGAAACAGGCTTTCCTCGGGGCAGGTTTACCTGAAGATTATGCCGACTTCCTGCTGTTGATCCTTGGCTTCTTCGCGCAAGGCTACAGTGCCGACATCACTACGAGCGTGAAGGAATTGCTGGGTCGCGAGCCGATAAGCTTCGAGCAATACGCCGAGGACTATAAGCAGGCCTGGATACGTTGATGCCGCTTTCCAATTCCAAACATAACCTGGGGCAAATAATCGCGGGTAGCTGCGACGGGGGCAAGCGGTCATGCCCCTTTGCGCAGATTGCTCGGCGGCCAGGTCGATTCGCCGGCGTAATCCAGAATCTTGCGCACGACACTCAAATCATCGGCGGATCGCAGCGTGAAGGACGGCTTGACGTTCCTGACCGGCGCATGAATGACTGTCGGGCCACCCGACGCCGCTACGCCTTGGAAGCTATTGGTTTATAGGCAACAGCATCCATTTCGATTTTCACGTCAATCATCATGCGTGACTCGACTGTAGAGCGCGCCGGGCGGTGGTTGCCGAAGCATTCCATGTATACGCGGTTGAAGCTTCCGAAGTCGCGGGCGTCATCCAGCCAGACGCCGACCTTGCAGATATCATCCAGTGTACATCCAGCCAGCGCCAGAACATTTTCAAGCCGCTTGAAGACCTGGCGCGTCTGCGCTTCGATGCCACCAGGAACGACCTGCCCATCGGCATCTGTCGGCACCTGGCCGGAAACGAAAACAAAATCACCCGCGCGCGTTGCGGGAGAGAAAGGACGCACCTGGCGATCCGAGGCGAGGGGGGATTGACCGAGCATTTCGACGGGCATGATTCATCTCCTATGTAAATATTTTACATTTATACCGCTAAATAGAACTTGACAGACAATTTAAACAAAATTACGATTTGTTTATGTAATTTTATAACAAGGAGTTCGGTCATGTCATCCCTGTTCTTGCGTAAGGTCCTGTCCCGTGCTTTATCGTTGTGCGTCCTCACAATGCCGCTCTGGCAAGTTCCTGCTGTTCATGCTGCCGGCGGTGCTGCCAACCTGGCCATGATTGCCGAACCCCAAACCCTGGATCCGATGGGTACGACGGCCGATCTGGTGGGCACCATTATGCAGCACGTCTATGAGCCGTTATACACCTTCGATGCCAAGTGGAACGTGGTGCCAATGCTGGCCGACGGTTTGCCCAAGGCATCCAAGGACGGCCTGACGCACACCATCGCACTGCGCAAGGGCGTCAAGTTCCACAACGGCCGCGAGATGGTCGCCGACGACGTGGTCGCCTCGCTGCAGCGCTGGATGGAAACCTCGCCACGCGGCAAGGCGGTGGCCAAGGAAGTCGCGTCGATCGAAGCCAAGGGCCCCAGCACGTTGGAACTGAAGCTGAAGACTCCCTACGCCCCGCTGCTCTCGCAACTCGCGCTGCCGAGCGGCATGGCCGCCATCCTGGCCAAGGAGAGCATCGCCCCGCAACTGAAGGAATTCATCGGCACCGGGCCGTACAAGTTCAAGGAGCGCAAGCCCGACCAATACACGCTGCTCACCCGCTTTGACGGCTATTCGTCACGCAAGGAGCCGGCTTCCGGCTACGGCGGCAAGCGCGAGGCGCTGATCGAGGAACTGCGTTTCGTACCGGTGCCGAACGCCAACACGCGCGTCGAAGGCATGCTCTCGGGCCAGTTCGACTACGCCGACCTGCTCCCGGTCGAGTCGATCAACCGCCTGGAGAAAGCCGGCGCCGCCGTCGTGCCGATCACGACCAAGTCGTTCGGCTTCCCCTACGTGGTGCTCAACACCAAGGAGGGCGTGCTCGCCTCACAGCCGCTGCGTCAAGCCGTGCAGGCCGCGTCCGGCCCGGGCGAGATGATGGCCGCCGCGTTCGGCGACACGCGATTCTTCATCGTCGAGCCGAACCACTTCCCGCAGGGAACACCGTTCTATTCGCTCGCCGGCGCCGACAAGTACAACCAGCGCAATGCAGCCAGTGCCAGGGAGATGGCCGCCAAGGCCGGCTACAAGGACCAGCCGATCCGCATCATGGCCAGCCGCCAGTACGAGTTCCACTACAACATGGCGCTGGTGATGAGCGAGGAACTCAAGCGCGCCGGCATGAAGGTCGACCTGCAGGTGGTTGACTGGGCAACCCTGGTGCAACGTCGCAACGACCCGAAGCTGTGGGACATCTACATCACGCACTCGGGCCAGTTCCCGGAACCGAGCCTCTCGCCGCCGCAACTCGGCGACGGCGCACCCGGCTGGTGGAGCACCCCGGCCAAGCAGGCCGCCCTTTCGGCGTTCAACCAGGAGATGGACCCGGCCAAGCGGGGCGCGCTGTGGGGCAAGGTACAGCAGGTCGTCTATGACGAGGTGCCGTACATCAACGTCGGCAAGTTCAACAGCCTTTCGGCGCGTACTCAGCGCCTGCAGGGCTACACCCCGGCAGTCTGGCCGTTCTTCTGGAATACCACGGTCGCTGGCAAGTAATTTCATCATCGGCAGTGCATGGCGCCTGAACAAGACGCCATGCCGCTGAATCTCACGGGACCCTCTCATGCTTCGTTTCATTCTGTCCCGGCTGGGAGGCACGCTGGCGGTTCTGGTGCTGGTGGCCGTCATGGTGTTTGCTCTGACCCGGCTGGCTTCCGGCGACCCTATCGCGGTCTTGCTTGGCGATCAGGCGACTGCGGAAGACATCGCCCAGGCGCGTGTGCAGTATGGTCTGGACAAACCGCTGCTGACCCAGTTCGGGTACTGGGCCAAGGAAGTCGTGCACGGCAACCTCGGCACCTCGATCTTCCTGCAGCGCCCGGTCACTCAGGCGCTGGCCGAACGCACTGAGCCGACCTTCTTTCTGGCGCTGTTTTCGTTGACCATTGCGGCCTTGATCGGCATTCCCTGCGGCCTCATTGCGGCGGTCTGGCGCGGTCGCGTCGTCGATCAGATATTAAGTGCCGTGGCGATGCTCGGCGCCAGCGTACCGAGTTTCTGGATGGGCTTGATCCTGATCCAGATTTTCGCTGTCTGGCTCGGCTGGTTCCCCGCTTCCGGCTATGGCAATCCGGGCGTTTCGCTGATCGAGCGCCTGCATCATCTTGTCCTGCCATCCGTGGTACTCGGCGTGCTCAACTCGGCGCTGATCATTCGTTTCACCCGTGCATCGGTACTGGACATTCTCAACGAGGATTACGTGCGTACCGCACGCTCCAAGGGGCTGACCGAGCGCGTCGTGATCCTCAAGCATGTGTTGCGCAATGCCCTGGTGCCAATCGTGACCGTCCTCGGCTTGACGCTGGCCCTGATGATCGGCGGCGCTGTGGTTACCGAGACGGTGTTCAACCTGCCCGGTGTCGGCAATCTGGTGGTACGCGCCGTGTTGCGACGTGATTACCCGGTCATCCAGGGCGCCTTGCTGGTGATTGCCGCCATCTACGTACTGATCAACCTGCTCATCGACCTGATCTACATGCTCGTCGATCCGCGCATACGGGTGTGACATGAACCAGCTCTCGTATGTCCTGAAAAAGCTTTTCCAACGCCGCGTCGTGCTCATTGCTGCGCTGCTGTTACTGGCGATTACGGCACTGGCCATCTTCTTTCCGCTGATCTCGAGCGTCGATCCGAACGAGATTGCCGTGCTCAATCGCCTCCAGGCGCCGTCGGTCGCCCACTGGGCCGGCACCGACGAACTCGGGCGCGACATGGCCATGCGCATCGTCTGGGGCGGTCGCTACTCGATCCTGATCGGCATTTCGACGGCTCTCTTCAGCGTCATCGCCGGCACCGTGCTGGGCCTCACCGCCGGTTTCTTCCGCAAGCTGGATGCACCAATCATGCGTGTGATCGACGCCATGATGTCGTTTCCTGACATCCTGCTCGGCATCTCGCTGGTATCGATTCTCGGCGGCTCGCTGTGGAACGTCGTGCTGGCACTTTCCATCGTTTATACGCCGCGGGTGGCACGCGTCGTACGCGCATCGACGCTGGTCATTCGCGAACTGCTGTTTGTCGACGCCGCACGCGCACTGGGTGTGGCGACACCGCGCATCCTTTACGCCCACATCCTGCCCAACCTGATGTCGCCGATTCTCGTTCAACTGACTTTCATCTTCGCCTATGCAATTCTGGCTGAAGCCGGACTGTCCTTTCTGGGCGTCGGCGTACCGCCTGAAATCCCGACCTGGGGAACGATGATCGCCTCCAGTCTGCAATACGCCGACCGGGCGTTCTGGACGATCGTCTTTCCCGGCATCGCCATCATCCTGACTGCGCTGTCCTTGCAGATCGTCGGTGATGGCGTACGCGACATGCTCGACCCGAAACTCAGGAAATCCACATGAGCACGCCGCCAGCAACAAGCGCCAGTTCCGGGGCTGCACGCCTTTCGGTGCGCCAGCTATCAACCTCGTTCATGACCGATCAAGGTCGCGTGCAAAGCGTCTCGGATGTTTCGTTCGACATCCCAAGCGGCCGCACGCTGGCGCTGGTGGGTGAATCAGGCTCGGGAAAATCAGTCACCAGCCTGGGACTCATGGGGCTGCACGCCAAAGGCTCGCACGCAGTGATCGGCGGCGAAGCCTGGTTCATCCGGCGCGACGGTCAGCATGTCGATCTGCTGAACATGGCCGAAGCGGAACACCGGACGCTGCGCGGCAATGAGCTGGCGATGATCTTCCAGGAACCGATGACCAGTCTCAATCCGGTCCTCACCGTCGGTGAGCAGATTGCTGAATCGGCGCGCCTGCATCTGGACATGGATCGGAGCCAGGCGATGCAACATGCAAGACGCATGCTCGATCTCGTTGAAATTCCGGCCTCCGAGCGCCGGATTCGCGAATATCCGCACCAGCTCTCCGGCGGCATGCGGCAGCGTGTGATGATCGCACTGGCCATGGCCTGCAATCCAACCCTGTTGATCGCCGACGAGCCGACAACGGCGCTCGACGTAACCATCCAGGCGCAGATTCTCGCGCTGATCCAGCGCCTGCAGCGCGAAACCGGCATGAGCGTTCTTTTCATCACACACAACCTCGGTGTGGTTGCACAGTATGCGGATCAGGTTACGGTCATGTATGCCGGGCGCATCGTCGAAGCCGCAAGCGTAGGCGAACTTTTCGCTGCCCCTCGCCATCCCTACACACGCGGACTGCTGGCCTGCCTGCCCGGCCTGGTGGTGCGCAGTTACGCTGCCGGCGCCGCGCGGCCCCGCTTGACAGCCATCACCGGCCAGGTATGCAGTCCGTTCGACCCGCCCCCCGGTTGCGCTTTCGCACCTCGCTGCCCGCATCACCTGGCCGACTGCGATGCACAGATGCCGGCACTCAAGGTCATTGAGAATGCCCGCACGGTACGGTGCGTCCGTGTCGAGGCTGAAGAAAAGAATCTGGCATGACGAACGAAGCTGACGACAAGGTATTGATCGATGTGCGCGGCTTGCGCAAGCATTTTGGCGGCGGAACACATCCGGTACGTGCCGTTGACGGTGTGAATTTTGCCATCCGCGAAGGCGAAACGCTCGGTCTGGTTGGCGAGTCGGGTTCCGGCAAGAGTACCATTGGACGCATGCTGATCCGCCTGCTCGATCCGACCGAAGGCGAAATCCATTACGCAGGACGCGACCTGGCGCAACTGACCCAGCATCAGATGCGGCCATTGCGTTCGCACATGCAGATCATTTTCCAGGACCCGTATGCCAGCCTGAATCCGCGCATGCGCATCCGCCAGATCCTCGGCGAGGCGCTAGACACTCACGGATTGGCCAGGGGCAAGGCGCGCCAGCCGCGCATTTCGGAATTGCTCGAACTGGTCGGGCTGCGTGCGGAATATGCCGAACGCTATCCGCACGAGTTTTCCGGCGGCCAGCGCCAGCGTATCGGGGTCGCCCGCGCCCTGGCTGTCGAACCCAATTTCATTGTCGCCGATGAGCCTTTATCCGCACTGGATGTATCAATTCAGGCACAGGTCGTCAATCTGCTGTGCGACCTGAAGGACCGCTTCGGCCTGACGATGCTCTTTATTTCACATGATCTGGACGTGGTGGAATTCCTCTGCGACCGCGTGATCGTGCTCTACTTGGGCAAGATCATGGAAATTGCACCCACCGATGCGCTCTACACCCGCCCGCAGCACCCTTATACCCAGGCATTACTGGCCGCCTCGCCGCTACCGGACCCAACGCAACGCAGCAAAAGCGCGCCGCTGACCGGAGACATCCCGAGCCCCGCCAACCCGCCCTCCGGATGCGTCTTCCGCACACGCTGCGCGCACGCTCAAAGCGCATGCGCCGGGCAGGAACCACAACTCGCCGAAATCGCGCCGGGACACTGGAAAGCCTGTCTGCGCAATGATCTTGTTTCATCAATTGCACGAGGATTGAAATCATGAACACCGAGATATCCCCCGTCGTACTTGACCATCACTACAAGGGATTCCCGCGCATCGCACCCCCTTGCAGGATCGATCAAATCGCCGCCCGGCGCTGGAACATCCTGGCCGGTGACCTGCCCTTTCCGATCGCCATCCTGCGCGACTCGGCACTCCGGCACAATATCGACTGGATGCAGGCGTTTGTCCGCGAACGCGGTATCGAGATCGCTCCGCACGGCAAGACGACGATGTCGCCGGAACTCTATCGCCGGCAGATCGATGCCGGCGCCTGGGGACTTACGTTTGCAACGATCTATCAACTGGGCGTTGGCCTGGAGAGTGGCATCAAGCGTGCGCTGATTGCCAATCAGGTGGTGTGCGACGCCGATCTGGACGGGCTTGCAGCGATGCTCACGGCCGACACGCAACTGAAGGTGTGGTTCCTCGTCGATTCGATTGCCCAGATCGAACGCCTTGAAGCCTGGCAACAGAAAAGAAAGATTACGCTGCGTCTTGACTGCTTGCTCGAAATTGGCATCGACGGGAAGCGCACCGGTTGCCGGTCGCAGGAAGAGGTGCTGAAGATCGCTGCACGAATTCACGTCAGCCCGGCGTTGCGGCTGGGCGGTATCGAGTGCTACGAAGGCAGCGTGGCACAATGCGACTCTGCCCACGACAGCAGGGAAGTCGGCGCACTGATGCAGCGCGTCGTCGAGGCGGCGACGGAGTGCGACCGCCGTGACTACTTTTACGGCGATGAAATACTGATGACAGCGGGCGGTTCGGCGCTCTTCGATCTGGTCACCGGCGGATTGCTTCCCGCCTTGTCAAAACCGGTCACCGGTATTCTGCGTTCGGGATGCTATATCACCCATGACCATGGCTCGTACATGCGCCTGCTGCACAAGGTTGAAGAACGCATCGGGAAAGTCAACAGTTTAAAACCGGCGATCGAGGTATGGGCGATGGTCCAGTCCACACCCGAGCCGGGTCTGGCCATCCTGACCTGCGGCAAGCGCGATATTTCCTACGATCTCGAACTGCCCTTTGCGCTTTTTCACCATGTTCCGGGAGAACTCCTGCCGCGTGCCATCCCCGAAGGCTGGCAACTGACCGCGCTGAATGACCAGCACGCCTACCTGCGCTACCCCGCCGGGCAAACCGGACCGGCGGTCGGTGATCTGATCGGCCTGGGAATTTCGCATCCCTGCACAACGTTTGACAAATGGCATTGGCTACCGGTCGTCGACGACCAGTACACCGTCTGCGCTGCCGTTACCACCCGCTTCTGATTTACATGAATACCCTGCCTCCACGCTTGCTCAAACAACTGAACGAACAATGTTCATCGCTTCCAGACGCACAGCAGCGGGTTGTCGGCCTGATTGCACAAGACCCGAAAAGCGCCGTCAGTGCAACCGTGGAGCAACTCGCGCAGCGTGCCGGCGTATCCATGCCGACCATTGTCCGGACCTGTCGTGTTTTTGGCTTTTCCAGCGTACGCGAATTCATGGTGACATTGGCGCAGGATATCGCCCTGGGGGGGTCCTACCTGCACCGCAGCGTGACCCCCGAAGACTCGCCGGCGGAAATTGTCAGCAAGATCGTCCGTTCGGCAACGGCGTCGATGGCATCGCTGGAACATCAACTCGACGTATCCGCCCTGGAACGTGCGGCTCAGGCGATAGCCGTTGCCGAACGGGTTGATTGCTACTCCGCCGGTGCAACTTCAACGTTCATCGCCAACGACCTGCAGGCCCGCCTGTTCCGCATCGGCATTCATTCCAATGCGTATTTCGACGCTCACCTGCAACTGATTTCTGCCAGCACTCTGGGCAGGAACGGAGTTGCCGTCGCGGTCTCTCACGTCGGACGCATGCCTACTCTGCTCGAAGCCACGCGATTTGCCCATTCTCAGGGCGCTACGGTGATCGCGCTGACGCAACCCGATACACCGCTCGCCAACGCGGCCGACATCGTGCTCGGCACCTCGGTGCCGGACGATGCTGTCATGCGCGTCGGAACCGAGGCCTATGTGGCGCACCTGCTCAGCATCGAGATTCTGACCGTGCTGGTCGGCCGGTGCATGGGGCCGAGAGCGGCTGAGCGGCTGCGCAAGTTTCGCAGTGTGCTGGAAGAGCACGGCATCGACAGCGAATCGCACATTGCCATGACCATGGCCTGGACAAAGACCGAGCGGGAACAGGAGTGATAACGAAATGACGACTACCCTACTGCGTAACGGACTGATCGTTGACGGTTCCGGCGCCCCTGCGTATCACGCCGACCTGCTGATAAGCGGCGAACGGATTGTACAGATCGGAAAAATCGCGGCAGATACGGCAGCGCACATCATCGATTGCCAGGGCCTGGTTATCAGCCCGGGGTTCATTGATGTACATACACATGATGACGCAATCGTTCTCGATGCACCGCTCATGATTCCTAAAATTTCCCAGGGGGTGACCACCGTTATAGTCGGTAACTGTGGCATCTCGCTTGCTCCGCTGGTCACCGACTCCCCCGTCGAGCCGCTCGGCCTGCTGGGCAAAAAACGCTTTTCCTACCCCACTCTTTCGGCATATGGCGATGCCGTCAATGCGGCAAAGCCCGCGCTCAATGTCGCCGCGCTGATCGGCCATACCAGCCTGCGCGCCGCCGCCATGAACGCCTTTGATCGTCCGGCCAGCGCCGCAGAGCGCGAGGCCATGACCCGGATTTTACGGCAGGCAATGGCCGACGGCGCACTCGGTCTGTCGTCCGGTGTATTTTACAAAACGGCCTTTGCTGCAGACGAAGCCGAGCTTGTGGAAATCGCCTCTGCGGCGGCAACAGCGGGGGGCGTATACGCCACGCATATCCGCGACGAAATGGATGGAATTGTTGCGGCGATGGAAGAGGCTGCACGAACCGCCCGCCACGCACGACTGCCCCTGGTGCTCTCGCATCACAAGTGCGCCGGCCCTGCCAACTGGGGGCGTACCCACGAGACCCTGGCGCTGATGGATCGTCTGGCCACCCGCCAATCCATCGGCCTTGACGCCTACCCCTACCCTGCAGGATCGACGGTACTGCGCGAAGACATGGTCGATGGCGTGATCGACATCATCATTACACAATCAGAACCGTTTCCCGAGATGGCCGGACGCCTGCTGGCCGACATTGCACGGCTTTGGGGCGTCAGCCAGCAGGAAGCCTGTCTGAAACTGCAACCCGGAGGCGCCTGCTATTTCCAGATGCATGAACAGGACGTACAGCGCGTGCTGGCGCATCCCCGAACCATGATTGGCTCGGATGGGCTGCCGCACGACACGCATCCGCACCCCAGACTATGGGGAACATTCCCGCGCGTTCTCGGGCATTATTGCCGTGACCTTGGATTGTTGCGCCTGGAAAGCGCCATTTTCAAAATGACCGGCCTGCCTGCCGCACAATTCGGGCTGGCGAGCCGCGGCCGGATCGCCGTCGACAACATTGCAGACCTCGTGGTGTTCAATGCCGTGAAAATTCGTGACCGGGCCACCTTTGCCAGCCCATGCCAGGTCAGCGAAGGGGTAAGGCATGTTTTCGTGAACGGCAACTTGAGCTACGAGGAAAACTCCACGCAGGTCTTTTCGGGAAGCGGACACTTTGTACGGCGTGGTACAGGGGCATCCGCCATTTAGGTGCTCCGTGTTTTCTGCTGCGATTTTCGACATGGACGGCCTGTTGCTTGACTCCGAACGGCACCTGATGCAGGCCTGGCTAGCGGCCTCGCTCGAGTACGGCATCCCGCTGTCCGAGCAGGATTTCCTGTACACCGTTGGGCGAAACGCTCTGGAATCTCACGCCAGGCTTACCCAACTGCTCGGTAGCGCGAGAAATTTCAAGGCCGTGCAGCGCCTTGTGTCGAAGCAATGGGGTGCGGAGTCAGAGATTGTCTTTCCGTTGAAACCTGGCGCCAGTGAATTGCTTGATCTCCTGATGAACATGCGAGTCCCGTGCGCAATTGCCTCTTCAACCCGGAGCAGTGAGATTCGCAGACGCCTCGCCGCAGTGGGCGTGTTGCACCGTTTTTCAGCAATCGCAGGCAGTGATGAGGTAACGCATGGCAAGCCTGACCCCGCTGTCTATGCCCTGGCTGCACGCAGGATCGGTGTAGAACCGGCTTTATGCCTCGCATTTGAAGACAGTGAGAACGGCGCCATAGCAGCACTTCGTGCCGGCATGAAGCTTGTTGTCATCCCGGATTTAATCAGTCCGCAGATCGAGGGGGCATTGGCTGTTTTACCGTCGCTTCTTGAGGCGGTTCCTTACCTAAGCGTCTGGTTCGGTCAACAAGAACATTCATCCTGAAAGCCAAAGGGCAAATTAACCTAGAAAAAGCAGTTAACCACGGCGGGCACAACGAGCACGGCGAAAAAACAAGAGCTTATGCGGGTTTGTTAGATCATGCAGAGTAGCACTAGGTGCTATACTAAGGCATGAAAAAAAACAGGGGTTTGTCAGTGCGCGTATTCAAAACCGCGTAGTTTGCGAAGGCCGCACGGAAGACACACATTGACGATGTCGAGTTGTGTGTGGCGATACGCGAGGCCATGCAGGGGCAAGCAGATGACTTGGGCGGTGGAGTTTTCAAGAAACGGCTCAACGACAATTTGCATCGCTCGATCATCCTGGCGAAAGGCGGACGCTATTGGGTATATGAGTACCTATTTGCGAAAAAGGATCGGGACAACATCGCCGTTGATGAGTTGCTCGCCTTCCGCACACTGGCCAAGGCCTATGCCGGGCTGACTGACAAGCAAGTTGTACACCTATTGCAAGACAAGAACCTGACGGAGGTATGCCATGACGACTAAGCAAAAATTCAAGAGTGAGGCTTTTGAAGCGATTCATTCTTCAGCACGGGCCATGTTCAAGGTTGGCGCCATTGGCAAGACCACCCTGCGCCAGTTTGATGAGTCTTGCCTGTCTGCTCCGACGGAAATCGATCCGCTGCAGATCAAGAGTATTCGTGAGCGGAATCAGGTGAGCCAACCCGTGTTTGCACGTTTCCTGAACACCAGCGAATCGACCGTTCAGAAATGGGAGTCGGGAGCAAAGCGCCCCAGCGGCATGGCGCTCAAACTGTTGGCAGTGGTGCAGAAGCACGGATTGAAGGTGTTGGCCTGAACGAGGCCTGCGTAATTATCTTCGTTCCAAGATCCGTTATGCCGACTTGGTTTCAAACAATAGTGCCATTTGCCATTGGGGTCTGCATCGCATTACTTTTCAAAAAGGATTCGACCCCCCTATTTAAAAGATGGGAGAATATGCCCTTCATGAGTCCGAGAACACGGACACCTGACACACATGACAAGTTTTGAGTTGGTCCGTTAACGGCCAATTGCGGACCTTCGGCATTGCTCCCAAAAGCGGCCACTCAGTGCCGGTGATCGCCGTTTCTATCCATGCCAGATGAAACATTGCATAATGACAAATGTATTAGTCTGAGTGACTGGTTGTCGTTAGGCTCTTACCGACTGGCTGTTAGAATCATAAATCAGAAGCGATAAAATTTATCCGAATGATATCGCCGCAGCAACAACGAGATTAAGGATTTGCCTAATGTCGAGATTGGTAACTCGCGTCGCGCCCCGTTGGGTTTTCACTTTGCTACTCGTGCTTTCCGTCGTTGCATCCGCTACGGAGCGCAAAAATCATATCGACGAGGTTACACATATTCTTGGGAGTATCGACTTCCCAAAATATCGGTTAATTGCCCTAGGGCCTGTGCGCCACATCGCCATAGTGAACGAGTTAAGAGACTTGGGAGAGAAGTCCGATCTAAGCCCTGAATGGAATTCGGAGAATACCTATTGGAAGCGCGCCGAGGCAGCGGTAATTCAAGGCTATCAAGATGCCTTTGATGCCAACTCAGGGCTCAAGGCGGCGAAAGACCCCAGCATACGCTTGGCATTGGAAGGCCTCAGCGATAGCCAACTCGAGGAAGCGGCCAGTTTCTTTCGATCAGAGCTATTTATCAGATCGGTTAGTCATGCTGACAAATTACTCGCATCGCTGATTCTTGTCCGGTTTACTGCGTTATCTGTCAAGAAAGATGAAGATTCTAAGACATTTACAAAGACCCTTGATGCATTGGGTGATCTAAAAGAGCCTGTGTTGTCCAAGCTTGAGGAGGAACAATTTAAGAAGGCTTCGGCATCACCTGCGCTAAATCAACTTCAAAGTCGGGGGCTGGGTCAACTGATATCAACGCTCACCTTTGCTAACCCAGTGCCATTGATGTTCCCTTCGCTACCAGCGGAGTCCACAAAAGAAGTCGTCAAAATCATCCAGGCGTTTCGCGTTTCTCATCGAATACCGCCACCATTGCCAACTGCGTACACAAGCGATTTCATTAGTGACAGGAAAAAAGAAAAAGAGTTGCGCGAGAAAGCCAACGCTGCAATTCGGGGCGATTCAGTTGCTTTTGAATCTCTTCGTGCAGATGCGGGAAATAATGATCCAATTGCTCAGGCCGAACTTGGTAGACTTTATGCAATTGGTCGAAACGTCAGTCAGGATCACAAAACTGCGTTTGAATGGACAAAAAAGGCTGCAGATTCAGGATTGCCGCGTGCGCAATATAATCTCGGCGTCCATTACGACCAAGGGATCGGGGTCGATAAGGATCTGACCAAGGCTGAAGCCTACTATAGGCTGGCCGCGGACAAGGGGTTTGCTAGAGCGCAATTCGCGCTGGGATTGATGTATCGCAATGGTAAAGGTGTGCCGCAGGATTTTCAGCGCTCGCTCAAACTTATTGATTCAGCCGCGAACCAAGGGCTTCCAGCGGCCGAATTGGCGATGGCAGAAATATTTGATGTCGGAGCCGGCGTTTGGATCGACGAACGAAAAGCCGACTCTTGGTTGATGCGGGCACAACACAATGGCTATTCCCCGGCCGTCCAATACCGGGAAAATCGAAGCGAGCGAAAAGCACAACTACGGGCGCTCATCGCATCAAGCCCTGGTTCGGCCAGAGCGGCTGCCACATCGGTCGATAAGCCTGAACAAAATCTGAGACTCATGCGCGCGGTGAAAGAAGATAGCGTTGAATATGCCGACGCGCTTCTGAATGCAGGGGCAGAGGTCCATTATCGAGACGAAAAGCCTTACACGGATGAAACACTACTTCACCATGCAGCAAGAACTGGCTCAATTAAGATGGCGAGGGTACTTCTTGAGCACGGCGCGAAGGTAAATGCACCGGCGCGTCAAGGTTTTACGCCGCTGCATGTCGCATCTGGCCTCAATAAGCCAGCAATGGTTGAATTCCTCATCGCTGCCGGGGCGGACTTAAATGTACAAGACTCAGGAGAAGGAATGCCGTTGCATGCCGCAACGGTCCAAGGGCATCCCGGAATCGTCAAGATACTACTTGCCCGAGGCGCAAATCCAAACGCGACGTACAGGGGAGGGATTACGCCACTGCATAGAATTAGTAACATTGGGACGTATTACCCAACTCATACCGAGGTCATCCGACTTCTTGTTTTGGGTGGCGCGGATCTCTTTGCCCGCTCGGAGCAGAATGACGGAAATCGCATTGCTGCCACATCACTACATAGATCGGAGGATGGCGCTGTTGCAGCAGTCGAAAACTCCAATCGATTGGCTCCCCCTGACGACGAAGTCCCGCCGTTAGCTGCGGTCTTTTCCGGGATGGGATTCCTTAGAGCCGTTAAGTCGCTCGAACTTAAAGGCATCGCACTCGATGCTGTTGCGAAGGACGGTGTTACGGCGCTCCACAGGGCGGCGTCGGGGAATAATATCGAGCTGGTGAATTACCTAATTGCGCGTGGACTGCAATCCGATGTGCCAGATGCCAGCGGCCGAACACCATTACATTTCGCGAGCCAAAGTGGCCGCAACGATGCTATTCGTGTATTGGTTCAGCACGGTGCCGGACTCGACTCGAAGGACGGCCGCGGTCAAACCCCGCTAATGTTTGCAGCTCTTCAACATGGAAAAGAGGAAACCATTCGTGCGTTAATCGATCTGGGCTCTAAGATTGTTCTTCGAGATGACCGGGGACAAAGCGCCCTTGATATCGTCGTACAGAGATTTTCCTCGGTCAATGCAGCAAGAATGCTCATAGACGCCGGCTCGTCAGCCGACGCAAAAAATTCCGAAGGAAAGACAGCGCTGCACTACGCTCGGTTCGCAAATGTGATCAATCTGTTGATTGAGCGCGGCGCGGCGGTTGAGGCGAAAGACAACTCGGGCAGGACACCAATCTTTTACGCTGTTAGAAATTCTTCTGGAAGAGATGCGGTCAAAGCTCTGATTGATGCGGGTGCGCATACGGACGTTGTTGCCACAGACGGAGCACGTCTAGTTCATGACGCGGTGCTCGGAGGAAAGACAATGCTAGCGCTAGTCATCGATTCGGGAGGTGGATCTGCAACTGAAGCCACAGACGATGGGACCACGCCTCTTCACGTCGCGGCAGACCAAGGGGCCAGCCGCGAAACGATAAACTACTTGATTGCGCGAGGAGGAAATGTAAATGCTCAGGACACTCTGGGCAATACTCCTCTGCATCGGGCTGTGACGAGAAGCCGTAATTCAATGACGGTGTCGGCATTGATTGAAGTGGGCGCGGACAAGAGTGTTCGTAACAGCAAGCGCGAGATCGCGGCCGACATCGCTGTCAGCGATATTGACAAGAAAATCCTCGATCTGCTCAAGCCCTAATCTTGAAACATAATTTTGAATGTCCACCAATCAAGAATCGAGGTTCCTTAGCTTAATTGCGTACCTTGAATGGGAACCATGGCACAAATAGTTAAGCAGCGATGACTCGACAGATTGTCGGCAGCAATGACCGCTTTCGATGAAATCGAACGTCGGCAGTGGGTCGAAAGTTCGTATTGATGATCTTTGAAAGCTGCCGCAGGACTGGGTTACAGGGAATATCAGAATGAAATTTGAAGACAGCAATTTCTTCATTAAAGATCCTAAGATTCTGAGCATGGGCCGTCTCGGAATTGGACTTTTGTTTCTGATGGGGGCCTTCTTCGACTTCTTCTTTCCGAATCCAACCAGCCTGTCAACGGGACGTTGGTCTTGGTTGTATCGAGGGATTACGGAAATATTTGGCCCATATAGTTACGTGATATTTCAGACGATTATTGGGCTGGCTTTTATTGCTTGGTCACGTAGCAAACCTTCAAAGACTTAACGGAGATAACACTCGAACAGAATCGTGGAAACGGCGGCTTTACAATCGTCTGATCGTCTCATTTGGGTCAGCCACGAGGCATGCCACTCGCCTAGTTGAGTAAATGTGTTTTGAAGAAAAGACAAATCCCCTGCAGTCTGGACTGCGAAGGGGCTTGTGAAGTTGGTGCGTTAAGAAGCAATTGAACGCAACTTGGTTTCCAGATCAGGGATAGCGGACTGAACTGTGTTCCATATAACATCCAAGTCCCGTTCAAAATAACCATGTGCCATTCGATTACGCATCCCTTTCATTTGGAACCACGGAATGTCTGGATAGTGGGCTACAAACTCTGCGTACTCATCTAACAGTTGGGCCGCTAGCTCACCAATGACCAACAGCTTCATAATGACAGCATCTTGAGTTTTCAGGTCTTCCAGAAAATCATCTTTTGTCATTCCTTCAATATAACTGCTTGCCTGACCAGCTGCACTGAGCATAAGTTCAACATAGTCGGTCTGGCGATTTCGTTTTGTGATCATACGGGAATAGCCTCCCCTAGAACTTGCTCACGAAACTTCTTTGGAAGATCTTTAGGGGTCAAGACATCGACAGAAACTCCAAGAGAAGCTTCCAGTTCGATCTGTATTGCACCAAGATCGAATAATGTCACTCCAGGCAAGGGGTCAACAAGCAAATCCAAATCACTGTTTTCCGTATCCGTCCCATTGACAACAGATCCGAATACACGAGGATTATTCGTGCGATGACTGAGAGCGACGCGCCGGATCAGTTCCCGATTTTGGTTTAAAGCCGAAGAGGGTCTTATATTCATGTAATTCTCCTTTGAAGCGCAGCAAATCTGTGTTCCATGGTATCAAAGCCTATCATTGACTGCCATGACTCTCTATTATTCTTGCTGCGAAACCGGCAACTTGCCGGGGTTCAAGAGGAATTGTGGTAGAGGGGGTGGGCTTCATGTTTGTTGCAGAGATCAATATAAATGCACCGGACTATCTCAGAAGGCACGAAAAGTTGAACGACCGCTTCTTAAATTGAGCTACTTCCGCAGTGGGTCGATTTTTACCATAAACTCCTCACCCGACCAAGTGCCTGGTCACTCCGACACCTTTCACTTGCCAAGCACTTTCAGCACCCACGCCCGAACGTCATCGACATAGGTAAACACCACCGGGATGACCAGCAGGCTGAGGAAGGTCGAGGTGATCAGGCCGCCGATGATGACAACCGCCATAGGTGCGCGGAAGCTGGGGTCGGTGCCGAGGCCGATGGCGATCGGCAGCATGCCGGCGCCCATGGCGACAGTGGTCATGACAATCGGGCGGGCGCGCTTGCGGCAGGCATCGAGCAGTGCCTCCCAGCGGTTCATGCCGCGTTCGCGCCGGGCCATGATGGCGTATTCGACGAGCAGGATCGAGTTCTTGGTCGCCACGCCCATGAGCATGATCAGGCCGATCATCGCCGGCATGGACAGTGCGGTGCGGGTGACGAACAGGGCGAGGATGGCACCGGGCACCGAGAGCACCAGCGCCGCGAGAATGGTCACCGGCTGGACGAAATCCTTGAACAGCAGGACCAGCACGATATAGATGCACAGCACACCGGTCGCCATGGCCAGGCTGAAGCCTTCAAACAATTCGCCCATGGCCTCGGCGTCGCCGATGGCGGCTTTGGTCACGCCCGGCGGCAGTTGCAGCAGACTGGGCAACTCTACGGCTTTTTGTTCGACTTCGCCAAGCGGCACGCCATTGAGTTCGACATCGATATTGATGTTGCGCGAGCGGTCGTAACGGTCGATCTGCGCCGGGCCGCCGACCAGGCTGATGTCGGCAATGTTGGCGAGTTGCACGGGGCCGTGACGACCGGGGATGGTCAGCCGGGAAACGAGATCGAGGTTTTTGCGCGCGTCGTCGCGCAGCTTGACGACGATGGGCACCTGCCGCTGAGACAGGTTGAGCTTGGCCAGCGCCTGGTCGTAATCGCCCGAAGTCGCCACGCGCAAGGTATCGGCAATCGCCTCCGAGGTCACGCCAAGATCGGCCGCACGGGTGAAGTCAGGGCGGATTTCGAGTTCGGGCCGAACCAGGCTGGAACTGGAGGTGACGTTGCCCACGCCGGGAATGGTGCGCAATTCGCGCTCGACCTTCTGCGCATGTTCGGCGAGCACCCGGCCATCGTCGCCCGATAGCGCAAGCTGGTATTTCTCCTGGCTGCCACCCAGCCCGACCCGGACCCGCACGCCGGCCAGCACCTCAAGTTCACGGCGGAACTCGGCCTCGACCGACTGCTTGCTGATTCCCCGCCGTTCACTGCGCGGCGTCAGGTTGATGGTCAGGGTTGCCTTGCGCACCTCGGCCGCGCCTTGCGGCGCAAAGGGATCGCTGCCGGAGGCACCGCCACCGATGGCGGTGTAAATGGTTTTCACCTGCGGATTCTTGCCGACCAGCGCTTCGGCCTGTTTGACGAGGGCCAGGGTCTGGCTGAAGGTACTGCCCGGCGGCAGAGTCAGCGCCACCTGTGTCTGCGAAAGATCATCCGGAGGAATAAAACCGGTCGGCAGCAATGGCGTCAGCCCGATCAGCGTCCCAAGGAAAAACACCACGGCAAGAATCGTCGTGCGCAGGCGGTGCTTGAGGCACCACTGCGCAAGCCGCATATAGAGGCGCTCCCAGCGCGCTTCTTCATGCCCGTGGGTAGTGGGCTTGAGCAGGTAGGCAGCCATCATCGGCGTCAGCATACGCGCCACGACCAGCGAAAAGAACACCGAAATGGCCGCCGTCCAACCGAACTGGACGAAGAATTTTCCGACGATGCCGGTCATGAAAGCCGTGGGCAGGAACACCGCGATCAGCGTGAACGTGGTGGCGATGACCGCCAGCCCGATTTCGTCGGCGGCTTCCATCGCCGCCTGATAAGGCGTCTTGCCCATGCGCAGGTGGCGGATGATGTTTTCGATTTCGACAATGTCATCATCAACAAGGATACCAACCACCAGCGAGAGCGAGAGCAGCGTGACGACATTGATCGTGAAGCCGAACAGGTACATCACCGCGAAGGTCGGAATGATCGACAGCGGCAGCGCTGTCGCCGAGACCAGCGTGGCCCGCCAGTTGCGCAGGAACAGCCAGACCACCAGCACGGCGAGCGCGGCGCCCTCGTACATCAGCGCCATCGAGCCGTCGTAGTTTTCGACGACCGGGTCGACAAAATTGAAGGCTTCATCAACCGTGATGTCCGGATGCTTTTCCTTCAGCTTGCGGATCTGCTCGCGTACGCCGTTCATCACATCGACTTCGCCGGCGCCTTTGCTGCGAACAACCTCGAAGCCGGCCACCGGCTTGCCGTTGAGGAAAGCGGCCGTACGCCGTTCGGCGATGGTGTCGTCGACGGTCGCTACCTGATCGAGCCGGATGCGGCGACCGTCGGAGAGGGGGATTTCCATGTGTGCGAGTTCCGCCGCCGTCTGCACCGTGGCGATCATGCGCACCGATTGTTCGGCGCTGCCGACATCGGTACGGCCACCCGAGGCCTCCTGCTGGATGCGCCTAAGCTGGCGCGACACATCTGCGGCGGTGGCGTTGAGCGCCAGGAGATGATCCGGGTCGATCTCCACGCGCACCTGCCGCGCCACTCCGCCAACACGCGCCACGGCACCGACGCCGCGCACGCTGAGCATGGCCTTGGCCACCTCGTTGTCGACAAACCACGACAGCGCTTCCTCGTCCATGCGCACGGAGGCCACGGTGTAGGTGAGAATCGGCGTCCCGGCGAGATTGGACTTGGTGATCACCGGGTCGCGCATATCGCCCGGCAGGTCGGAGCGAATGCGCAACACGGCATCGCGCACGTCATCCAGGCCTTCCTGCGTCGGTTTTTCCAGGCGGAATTCGACGGTCACGACGACCGTGCCGTCCTGGATCATCGTGTAGATATGCTTGACGCCCTGCAGCGCGGCGACCGAGTTCTCGATCTTGCGCGCGATCTCGGTTTCAAGCTGCGCCGGCGCTGCCCCCGGCAGCGATGCCGTGACGATTACCATCGGCAGGTCGATGTCCGGCATGTTCTGGATCTTCATGGCGTGGAAGCTCATGAGACCGGCGAGCGTCAACAGCAGGAAAAGCAGGATGGCCGGAATCGGATTGCGGATCGACCAGGAAGAAACGTTGATCATCGTCTTCTCACCTGACCGGCGCCGCAAGCACGCGTACCAGATCGCCGTCAGCCAGGAAACCGACTCCGTTGCTGGCCACGGCCATGCCGGATTCCAGCCCGCCGGTGATCGCGATCAGATCGCCGCTGCGCTGGCCAACACTGACCTTGGTCTGGATGACACGATTGTCCGGCCCGATACGGAACACGTAGCTGAACCCGTCGCGCAGCAGTACGGCGCTTTGCGGCAAGGCCAATACCTTGCT
>CAIVZW010000117.1 GCA_903910495.1 uncultured beta proteobacterium | reverse complement strand
TCGCCCCCTGTTTAGAGGCTATCAAGCTTATCGCTAGCAACACCTCATGATACTTTTTAAGTGTATTTGATAATCGGTGTAATTGCTATTTGCTTGATGCGCAGGACTACGGAGTTCCTCCCGGTTCGAGAAGACGGTGCCCATAGGGGACTCTGGTTGTCAGAAAGCGAGGGATTTCCGCTGGGGGTGATTCGCCGGTTGCCGGTATGTCGACCGGCGAATCGTGCCCCGGAGTGCTGGTGCGCTCAGGCTATCGCTACTGCGTCCTGGCGCATGGATGCGATATCGACGGCGTCAAGAACGACGTCGCCGCCCTTGGCATTCTCCTCGATCTGGTCCAACTTGCGCGCGCCGCACAGTGCGTTGACGTTGTGGCCATTGCCCTGGGCCGCTGTCCAGCCGATTACCAGTTGCGTCATCGAGCACTCATATTTCCTGCACAGTGGCGCCCATTTTTCGGCGAGTGCGGCGATTTTCGGCAGGTTCTCGGGCTGGAACCACTTGACCTTGCTCTTGGCCGTGGTCAGGTTCACCTTGGTGTCGACCGTGATTTTCCCTGTCAGCGTGCCACGCTCAAGCGGCGAGTAGGCCTGGAAGGTGACCCCGTGCTGATCGCACAAGTCGAAGAAGGTGTCCTCAGCCACCCTGTCCAGCATGCTGTACTTTTCCTGGATGAGGTCCAGTTGTCCGGCCTCGGTATATTCGATGAACTGTTCCCGGTTGAGGTTGGCAGCGCCGATCGCACGGATTTTGCCCTGTTTCTTCAGGTCCATCAGGAAACCCATGGTGTCGGCGATCGGGCAGGGGAAGTCGGGGAGCGCCTGCCAGTGCACGATGTAGATGTCGATGTAATCGGTCTTGAGCCGGCGCAGGCTCATTTCGATCTCCTCGGCCAGCCGTTCAGGACGCGTATTGCGCATGACGCGCACGCCGTCGCGTTCCGCGAGCAGTGATCCTTCCTTGACATCCCAGCGCAGGCCGCACTTGGTGGCCAGCACATAGTCGCCACGGCGGCCAACGAGCGCCTTGCCGACGACATCCTCGCTGTGACCCAGGCCGTAGGCGGGCGCCGTATCGAGAAGCGTGACGCCGAGTTCGCGCGCGCGGTGTATGGTCCGTATCGATTCCGTTTCATCGCTTGGCCCCCACTGACTATCGCCGCCGATGGCCCAGGCACCGATTCCGACGACCGATGCCTCAATGCCCGATTTCCCGATTTTCATGGTACGCATAGCCTGCTCCTGAGTTGGTTTGGCAAAACCTCTATTATCCCCCCGTTTATCACCGTGCGAAAAGAGTCTGTTGAAATAAGTCATCTATGACCCATGCGCCGCTGATGGAGGCGACCATGACGAGCATGAACTGCTATCATTATCCCGTTACCACACCTCTTGCAGCAGTTGCCGGACTAGTGCAATTTCCACCAATAAACCACAAGGAAGACCTATGCTTTACAGACACTGTAGCGACATGACCTCACATCAGAACGAGCACATGCGGGGCGGCAAGGGCACCGTCACCGTCAAGCACTTGCTCAACCCGGACGAGATGCTCGGCAAGGGTCGCTTGTTCGCCGAACTCACGATTCCGCCCGGAGCCTCCGTCGGCCTGCACCGGCATGAAGGCGACGTGGAAGCGTATTACTTCCTCCAGGGGACCGGCCTTTATCACAACAATGATCAGGTCTTTGACGTCAAGGCCGGGGACATGACCCTGGTCGACGACCTCAATCAGCATGGCATCGAAAACACCGGCGACATACCGCTGGTGTTCATTGGCCTGATCCTGTTTACCGGAGACAAGAAATGAAAAAGGTCTATATCATCCAGACCAGCCTTGTATCGCAGGCGGAACTGAACGCCCTGTTCGCCGAACTGGTGCCCGAAGCCAAGGTGCATAACCTGATCGACGACAGCCTGCTGCACGATGTCATGCAGAATGGGGGAATCAATGAAAAGGTCATCAGCCGGATGTGCGCTTATGTCCAGGCGGCAGCCAGTAATGGCGCGGACCTGATCTTCAACCAGTGCTCTTCGGTGGGGGAAGCGGCGGACATCGCCGCCAGACTGGTTTCCGTCCCCGTACTCAAGGTCGACACCGCCATGGCCGAGAAAGCGGTCGAGCTTGGCACGAAAATCGCTGTCGTCGCTACCGTTCAGAGCACCATGAAACCCAGTTGCAACCTGATACGCAGCAGTGCCGCCAAGGCCGGGAAAACGGTGGAAATCGTCGAATATCTCGTCGACGGCGCGCTCGATGTGCTGATGAAGGAAAAGAACCGCGAGAAGCACAACGCCCTGGTTCTGCAATCCGTGAACAAGGCGGCAGCGGAATGCGATGTCATCGTTCTCGCCCAGGGCAGCATGACGGTTCTGCTGCCGGAACTCAAAGACATCAAGAAGCCTGTCCTGACCAGCCCGCGTCTGGGGGTGGAACGGGCCAGGAAAATCCTGATGCGGGAATGAGCGCTTATCCCGCCGCTGTACAAGGGCGGTCTACTGGCGGGATTCCTTGATCACCCGGTTATTGACCGCCTGTACCGGCCGAACATTGTTCTTGTAGACGGTTGCGAAGCCGGCGAGTTGTTCCTTTGATACCGGCATCGGCGTTTTCAGTACCAGCCAGAGCACGTCTTCCGTGCACGGGGGCGTGGTCAGCGAACCCATGAACGTAAAGTAATTTCTTTTTGCCGGGAGCAGTTGTGCCGGGTCAATCTTTACTTCGGGGCGGGTAACTGGCTTGTTCTGCTCCAGCGGCAGATGGGTCCACAGCGTGCGCAGCAGGCTTTGCTCCTTGCCGCCCTCCATCAAGACGGCGACCACGGCCAGCTTCCCGTTCTTTGATTGATGCACCAGATGAACGTCCATGTCGTAAGCCTTGCCGTTGATCTTTTCCTCGCTGGGCTTGTGAAAGTGAAATTGCTGTAGCTCGTAACTTTCGCCCTCGACCTTGATGCCGCCGGCGCCGGGCGTATCGACCCTGATGCTGTGCCCGTTATCCACGATAGCAAGCGGGATCGGCTTGTAGGCAAACTGGATGGGCGGCAGATCGGCGCGAACCGTGCGCCGGATATCAATCGGCGATTGTCGCTGTCCCAGGCTGCAAGTGGTGAATTCCTTGCTCAGACTGCCCCATTTGTCGGCACCGGTGTTGCCGCTGTAACTCCAATGCGGTGGTGGCGGCGCGGGCTCTTCCTGGCCTTTCTTCCCGCTTTTCGACTTTTTCGCCGTTTCCTTGCTCTCGGTTGCCGGTTCATGGACCGGTGGTGGCGGCGGGGGCTCGACAACTACCGGCTTGGCCCGCTGTTTGCAGGCGTAACTGAACACGGATTCGAGACTGGAATCAGGGACGACGGGTTTCGCCTCGCGGCTATCAAAGCTCTCGCTCTTCAACTCGCTGCCGTCAGCAGCGGCGTAGCTCTGCTGAAGCGTAGCGGCCAGTCGTTTGTCGCATTGAAACTCGGTCAGCGTGGTCATCCGGCTGAAGGAAAACGCGCCGGAATCCGGAATTTTCGGTTTGCTGAAACTTTCCCGGTGCCAGATGCGCAATCGGCCGTCGCTGGGGCTATGGATGCTGCCGGGGTCGACTTCGATGCGCGTCTGATCCTTGGCGTTGCCCAGGCTCACCCACTTGGCCGCCAGGGCCGGCATGGGAAGCAGCAAAGCAGAGAGCAGGGTGGCGATCAGTGATGTTCTGTGCATGGCGAACCCGTATTTATTCAGTGGAAAGAGTACGTTGGCCAACGGATGGACAGGTGTTATGTTAGCCTCAAATTCGCTGTCGGGGACGGAATGCCGGTAGAATTCCGTTTTCCCCGCTCGATTAGTTCGAACTGCCGGCGCTGTGCGCTTTTGGAGGTTCCATGTCTTTGTTCCTGAATGAAACGGATGTCAGTCGCTTGCTGACCATGCCGCTGGCCATTGAAGCCGTGGAAGTGGCGCATCGAGAACTCGCGCTGGGCCAGGCCGTCGATGTGCCGCGCCAGCGTACCCGCTTGCCGCAGAGCGCACTGCATATCCTGCAAGGTGCGCTGCCCGGGCTGGATGCCATCGGCTACAAGGCCTACACCAGCAACCGTTCCGGGGTGCGTTTCCTGGTCCATGTCTTCAGTGCCTCGACCGGGGCGCTGCGCGTCGTGCTCGAGGCCGACCGGCTGGGCATGATGCGTACCGGGGCCGCTTCAGGTGTGGCAACGCGCTGGCTGGCCCGATCCGACGCCGAAGTGATGGGCATCTTTGGTTCGGGATGGCAGGCGGAAGGGAATATCGAGGCGATCGCTGCCGTTCGTCCCTTGCGTCGGGTCAAGGTATTTTCGCGTAATGCACAGCGCCTTGCGGCGTTTTGCACGCGCCTGTCGGAGCGTCTGGAGATCGAGGTGGTGCCGGCTTCGTCGCCGGAAGAAACGGTGCGCGGCAGTGACATCGTCAGTACCGTCACGACGGCGGCCACGCCGCTGTTTGAGGCGAACTGGCTGGCGCCGGGCACGCATATCAATGCGGCGGGTTCCAATTCGCTGATCCGGCGCGAGTTGGGCGAGGACGTACTGAAAGTATGCCGCACGATTGTCGTCGATAGCGTTGACAGCGCGCTCAAGGAAGCGGGCGATCTGTTGCCCATGCTGGAAAAAGGGCGTCTGAACGAGCGTCAACTGGTGGAACTGGGGGAGGTCATTAGCGGACGGCATCCCGGTCGTTCATCAGCCGACGAGATTACCCTGTTTGAGTCGCAGGGCATGGCCATTCAGGATATTTCAGTCGCCGTTCGGCTGGAAGCGTTGGCGCGCGAGCAGGGTTTGGGAGTCACACTGCCCTACGGAGGCTAGCTTTTCCCTTATTCAGCGATTGACGAATCTCATGCAGAACTGTGAGAATGCGCAATAGACCACTGTTTCTCTTTCCAATTTTTCATCAGAAGAGGACAGTGAGCAAGAAACAAGGTCAGATGCGGGAGGTGAACAATGCGCAAGACTGGATTCTGGAAGACTGACTGGTTCCTCAGCCTGGTGGTCAGTCTGGTCATGATCGTGGCGGCCGGCAGTGACTTGATGCGCAGTCTGGAACGCAAGGCCTACGACCTTGGCGTTCAGGCCTCCAGCCGGACCCCGCTTGAGCGCGTGGCGGTCATTGCCATCGACGATGCCTCGATCGCCAATCTCGGACGCTGGCCGTGGCCGCGTGATCGACAGGCCAAGATGATCGACCTGCTGGCCGACGGCAAGGCCAAGGTGGTGGCCAATACGGTATTTTTCTTCGAGCCGCAGATTGACCCGGGTTATACCTATGTCACGCGCCTGCTCGACCTGCACCGGCAGGTTTCGGGGTCGGCGGCCGCGACGCACGAAGTCGAACAGATGGGTGGCGTACTCAAGGAAGCTGAACTGGCGCTCAATACCGACCGCATTCTGGCCGACAGCATGGGGCGGGCGGGCAATGTTTTGCTGCCCATGCTGTTTGTGCTGGGCGAGCCGCGCGGACGGCCGGACAAGGCCTTGCCGGAATTCGTGACCAGAAATAACCTGCCACACGTGGTCGACAACGACGGCGATGTCTGGCCGACCCTTTCGGCGCAGATGCCGATTGAAGGCCTGGGCGCCCAGGCGGCAGGCATCGGTCATCTCAATGCCAGTGCCGATGTCGATGGCGCCATCCGCGCCGAGCCTCTGGTGTTACGCCATTACGACCAGTATTATCCCTCGCTGTCGTTGATGATCGCGGCCAGGAGTCTGAATCTCGGCCCCGCCGATTTGCGCGTAACGCTGGGTCAGGAAGTGCGTCTGGGCAACCTGCGCATTCCAACCGACCCGATCACCCAGATGAATACCTTCTTCTACAAGGATAGGGACGGAAAACAGGCATTCCAGGTCGATTCCTTCTATGACGTACTGACCGGCAAGATTCCGGCCAGCAAGTATCAGGGCAAGATCGTGCTGATCGGCGCCACGGCGGCCGGCGTCGGGGCGTCACAGGTGACGCCGGTGTCGCCGGCGATGGCGCCGGTGCTGACCCTGGCGCATGCCGTTTCGAGCATCCTGCAGGAACATTTCTTCGTTACCCCGGGCTGGGGCGTATGGGCCTCGATGCTGGCGTTCCTGCTGGTTGCGGCGTATCTGATCGTCCTTCTGCCACGGCTTTCTGCCGGTATCGGCGCCATAGCCACGGCGCTTATCCTGGTGCTGCTGATCGGCACCCATTTTGGCTTGATGGTGGGCAGTGCGCTGTGGATTCAACTGATGGCGTCGGCGGCGTTGCTGGTGGTCGGGCATCTGCTGCTGACCACCAAGCGCTTCCTGATGACCGAACGCGGCAAGGAAAAATCCGAAGCCGATTCGGCCGAATCGAACCGCATGCTCGGCCTGGCTTTCCAGGGCCAGGGTCAGCTTGACATGGCCTTCGACAAGTTCCGCAAGTGCCCGCTTGACGACGCGCTGATGGAGAATCTCTACAATCTGGCGCTTGATTTCGAGCGCAAGCGGCAGTTCAACAAGGCCGAAGCGGCGTTTCGCTACATGTTCGATTACAACCCCAAGTTCCGCGATCTTGAGCAGCGCATGAATCGCGCCAAGACCATGTCGGAAACGGTCATGCTCGGTGGCGCGGGCGGGCGTACCAACGCCAGTACCCTGATGCTCGATGGCGGGCAGGTCGAGAAACCGATGCTGGGCCGTTACCAGATCGAGAAGGAACTCGGCAAGGGCGCCATGGGCGTGGTCTATCTGGGGCGCGACCCGAAGATCAACCGCGTGGTGGCGATCAAGACCATGGCCTTGTCGCAGGAGTTCGAGGAAGATGAACTGGTCGAGGTCAAGGAACGTTTCTTCCGCGAGGCCGAAACCGCCGGCCGGCTCAACCACCAGAACATCGTCACCATGTACGACGCCGGTGAAGAGCACGATCTGGCCTTTATCGCCATGGAATTCCTCAAGGGCAGGGATCTGGTGCCTTACACCAAGCCCGATCATCTGTTGCCGCTGCCGCAGGTGGTGAGCATCCTCGCCCGGGTTGCCGATGCGCTGGCCTATGCGCACAGCAACAACGTGGTTCACCGCGACGTGAAACCGGCCAACGTGATGTACGAGCCCGAATCGGATCAGGTCAAGGTCACGGATTTCGGTATTGCACGCATTACCGATTCGTCAAAAACCAAGACCGGCATGGTGCTCGGTACGCCAAGCTACATGTCACCCGAGCAGTTGTCGGGCAAGAAGATCGACGGACGCTCGGATCTATTCTCCCTGGGCGTTACGCTCTACCAGATGGTATGCGGGCAGTTGCCTTTTGTCGGGGATTCAATGGCGCAGTTGATGTTCAAGATTGCCAACGAAGCGCAAGCGGATATTCGAAGCATGAATCCGCAGGTGCCCGATGGCCTGGCCGCCGTGATCGACCGTGCCCTGAGCAAGGACATGGAGCAGCGCTATCAGACGGGTGACGAGATGGCACGTGATTTGCGTGACTGCATGAGTCAGACGCCGGCGCAGCGTCCCGATGTTGATATCCAGTTATAGGGGGAAGACGTGGCCAAATCATTGAGCGAAGCTCTCGAGATTGTTGTCCGAACTGATCCGGGAATGATTCGCGGGCACAACGAAGATGCGGTATTTGCCAACCCGAATCTGGGCTTCGTGATACTGGCGGATGGCATGGGCGGGTATAACGCCGGCGAAGTGGCGAGCGGTATGGCCACCATGTTCCTGTCCAGCGAACTGGAAACCGCTTTTCTCGCCAGGCCTCCGCATGAAGTCGATCTGACGAGCGGACAATTGTTTGCTCATTGCTGTATTCTGGACAAGGTGGGAATGACCAATTCGGCCATTTACAATACAGCGGAAAGTCAGCCGCAGTATGCCGGGATGGGGACCACCCTGGTCACCGCCCTGTTTTACGATAATCAGGTGACGGTTGCGCACATTGGCGATTCCCGGCTTTATCGCCTGCGTGGCGAAGAATTCAGCGCGATTACGCGCGACCACTCATTGCTGCAGGAGCAGATTGACAGCGGCATTATTTCCGTCGAGGAGGCGCGCTTTTCGCAGAACAAGAACCTGGTGACACGGGCACTGGGAGTGGATCCCGAAGTCGAAACCGAGATTCATGACTACCCGGTACAGCCAGGCGACATCTATCTGTTGTGTTCGGACGGTCTTAACGACATGGTCGAGGATGAGGAAATCAAGCTCACCCTGCAGATGCTTGGTGCCAATCTGGATCTGGCGGCGACGCAGCTCATTCAAATGGCCAACGATAATGGCGGACGTGATAACGTTTCGGTAATTTTGGTCAAGGTTTTGTGCGAGTTTCCTGCCACCAGGGGCTGGTGGTCGAAATTATTGGCATGGTTTAAATAAGGACGGAAAAGCGATGGCTAAGCTGATATTGAGCATGGACGGTCTGGTTCTCAAGGAAATCTTGCTGAACAAGGAGCGGATGACCATTGGCCGCAAGGCGACCAACGATATCCAGATCGACAATCTGGCGATCAGTGGCGAGCATGCTGCGGTGGTGACGATCCTCAACGATTCCTTCCTCGAGGATCTGAACAGTACCAACGGAACGCTGGTCAATGGGCAGCCGGCCAAGAAGCATTTCCTGAAGAACGGCGATGTCATCGAGCTTGGCAAGTACAAGCTCAAGTATGTTGCCGAGCAGGTACAGCCGGTCGTCGATGCGGCTGATTTCGAAAAGACCATGATCTTGCGGCCGAATGCGGCGAAAGCGGCGCCTGCCGCTGCTGTCGAGCCGTCTGCAGGCACAGCGGAGGTCAAGGCCTCGTTTAACGATACCCTGGTCGGCCAGATAACGCCCCCGCCTGCCGCGCCGCCCGCCGCCGCTTCCGTGATCGGTGCGATACAGATTCTCAATGGCGCCAATGCCGGCCGTGAGCTGGAGCTGACCAAGACCCTGACCACGCTGGGCAAGCCTGGCGTACAGGTGGCGGTGATCGCCAAGCGGCCGCACGGCTACTTCATCACCCATGTCGAAGGGGCGCAGTTCCCGGTCGTGAATGGTCTGGCGATCGATGTGCAGGCGCGTCAGCTGGCGGATCATGATGTTATTGAAATCGCCGGCATCAAGATGGAGTTTTTCCTGAAAGGCTGATGAGCAGTCAAACATCCGGGCGGGAGATGAGTTGAAGAAAAACCTTATTCGGATTGTGCTCGGCCTGCTGCTGGGTCTGGTTTTTCTTGGCCATTCGGCCCGGATTTACCAGATACCCCTGCTCAATACGCTCGACGCTTTCGTTTATGACACACGTCTTCGTCTGACGACAAAAGGCGGCGTCGATGAACGTATCGTCATCCTTGATATCGACGAGAAAAGTCTGGCCGAGATTGGCCGCTGGCCGTGGAGCCGCGACCAGATGGCGGCACTGGTCACGCGCCTGTTCGACAGCTACGGGGTCAGCATTCTTGGCTTCGACGTGGTCTTTGCCGAGGCCGACAGCAGTTCCGGCCTGGCGTCGCTGGAAGCCATTGCCGAGAACGAACTCAAGGGCGACGCGGCATTCCAGTCGGCATTCAAGAGGCTGCGCGGCGGGCTGGATTACGACCGGCGTTTTGCCGAAGCCTTGAGTAACCGGCCCGTCGTGCTCGGCTACTACTTCACCAATATCGACAAGTCGCACCGCAGCGGTTCCCTGCCCGAACCGGTGATTCAGTCAGGCGCCTTCAAGGGCAAAACCATCGCGTTTACAAGCTGGAGCGGATTTGGCGGCAACCTGCCGGAATTCCAGAAAAGCGCGGTCACTGCCGGACACTTCAACCCGATGGTCGATTTTGACGGCGTCTCGCGCCGGGTTCCGATGCTGGTCGAACACGAGGGGAAATACTACGAATCGCTTTCGCTGGCCATGGTGCGCAGCCTGCTCGGCAAGCCACCGCTCGTTCCCGGATACGCGGAACCGAGCGCCCTGTCGAGCCGCAGCTACAGCGGACTGGAGTGGCTGGAACTGCCGACCGCTCGCGGCACCATGCGCATCCCGGTCGACGAAAATGTAGCCAGTCTGATCCCCTATCGGGGTGCGCAGGGCAGCTTCCGGTATTTCTCCGCTGCTGACGCGCTGCATGGACGGCTCAAACTGGAGCAGCTCAAAGGGAAAATAGTTCTGCTCGGCACGACTGCCCCGGGCCTGATGGATCTGCGGGCGACGCCGGTGGGCAGCACCTACCCGGGGGTGGAGATTCATGCCAATCTGGTGGCCGGCATACTTGATGCGGCCATTGTGCAGAAGCCGCCGTATGTGCTTGGCGCCGATGTCCTGCTGCTTTCGCTGGCCACCCTGCTGCTGGCTTTTCTGCTGCCGGTTCTTTCGCCTCTGCGCGCGACTTTTCTGGCCTTGGGGATCCTGTCCGGAGTGAGCGCACTCAACTTTTTCCTGTGGTCCTCCGGCCTGGCGATGCCGATGGCGGCTGTCCTTTCGGCCATTCTCGCGCTCTATGCGCTGAACATGTCCTGGGGCTACTTTGTCGAATCGCGCAGCAAGCGGCAGTTCACCGAGCTTTTTGGCCAGTACGTGCCGCCCGAACTGGTCGACGAAATGGCGCGCGATCCCGAGCGTTACAGCATGGAAGGCAAGAACGAGGAGCTGACCGTGCTGTTCTCGGATGTGCGCGGTTTTACCAGTATTTCGGAAGGCCTCGATCCCAAGGAACTGACGCAACTGATGAATGAGTATCTGGGCGCGATGACCCAGGTCGTGCAGAAGAATCGCGGTACCCTCGACAAGTACATCGGTGACGCGATCATGGCCTTCTGGGGCGCACCGGTCGCCGATGCCGATCATGCGCGCCATGCCGTGACTACCGCGCTGGAGATGCAGGCCGAGTTGCGCAAGCTCGACGAACCGTTCAAGGAGCGCGGCTGGCCGGCATTGCATATCGGAGTCGGCATCAATACCGGCACGATGACGGTGGGCGACATGGGCTCAAAGGTGCGCAAGTCCTACACCGTCATGGGCGACGCCGTGAATCTCGGATCGCGGCTGGAATCCATTACCAAGCAGTACGGTGTCGGAATCATCGTCAGCGATTCCACCCGGGCGCTGCTCAAGGATCTGGTCTATCGTGAACTTGATCGTGTCCGCGTCAAGGGCAAGGATGAGCCGGTGGGCATCTTCGAGCCTCTGGGGGTGGCCGCACAGCTCGACAAGGCGGCGCACGACGAGCTGAAACTCTGGAATCAGGCCTTGCGGCTCTACCGCCAGCAGGATTGGGATCAGGCCGAGTTGCAACTCTACAATCTGGCGCGCATCAGCCCGGATCGCTATCTGTACCCGCTGTACACGAAACGCATTGCGCATTTCCGTGCCAATCCTCCGGGCGATGCCTGGGATGGCGTAACGACGTTCGAAACCAAGTGATGATCGGCACGGTGGAGAGCCTATGAAGGTCAGGATTCTCGGCTGTAGTGGCGGTATCGGAGGGCGCCATCTGCGCACCACCTCGATGCTGGTCGATCATGACATCCTGATCGATGCCGGTACCGGCGTGGCAGACCTCTCGCTCGCAGAACTGGCGATGATCGATCATGTGTTCATTACGCATTCGCATCTTGACCACATCGCCTCGCTGCCGTTGATGATCGACTCGATTGCCGACATGCGCGACAAACCGGTCACGGTTTACGCCACCGATGCAACGCTTGAAATCCTTCGTAATCACATCTTCAACTGGGCGATCTGGCCGGATTTCAGCGAGATTTCGATTCGTGAAGCCGCCGTGATGAAATACCGGGCGATTCGTGTCGGTGAAAACATCTGTTTCGGCGAACGCAGGATTACCGCGGTTCCCGCCGAACATACCGTTCCGGCGGTTGGTTATCACCTCGATTCCGGATCGGGCAGTCTGGTGTTTACCGGCGATACGACGATCAACGACGCCTTCTGGCCAGTCATCAACAAGATTGCCAATTTGCGTTACCTGATCATCGAAACGGCGTTCTCGAATCAGGAAAAGCGTCTGGCCACCATGTCCAAACATCTCTGTCCGAGCATGCTCGGTGAGGAACTCGCCCGGCTTGAGCGGACGGCCAAAATCTATATTTCGCACCTCAAGCCCGGACAGATCGAATTGATCATGAGCGAGATCGAGGAATGCGCCGGTGATTTCAATCCCAAGATGCTGCAGAACAACAAGGTTTTTGAATTCTGAGCCATGATGACCGGACAGTTGCCGATGACCCCCCGCTTCGTTGATCCGCAGGTTCTGGATCGGCTGGAGCCGATCTGTGCGCTCTCCGCCATGCGCTTGCGCGAACTGGCCGGGCACTGCAGCAGCGAGGCGGTCGCTCGCGGGCACGATCCATTCCGTTTGCGGGGTATACAGGGGCAGTCGGTCTACCTGCTGTCGGGGGAGCTCAAGCTGTCCCTGGACGACGGTTCTTCCTGTGTCCTGGTGGGCGGCAGCGAAAGCGGGCTGTGGCCGCTGGCCAAGCGTCCGCCGCTGATGCGCGATGCCAAGGCGATTACCGACATCGAAGTGCTGCGTATCGACGATGAAATGCTCGACATCATGATGACCTGGGATCAGTTGTCGGCGGGCGCCGACACTGTTTCCGGCGCTCCGGAAGAAACCGACTGGCGCCTGCTGTCGCAGGCCTTTCCTCTGCAGAGCCTGATCGACGGCGTACTCTCGCCTCTGCCTGCGGCGAGTATTGACGAGCTCTTCCGGCGTTTTGAACGGGTCAAGGCCCAGCCCGGCGAGGTGATCCTGCGTGAAGGCGACGCCGGTGATTATTATTACATTATCGAGAGTGGCCGCTGCGCGGTGGCGCGCAAGGTGGGAGGGGTCGATATGGCGCTGGCCGAACTGAAAGCCGGCGATGCCTTCGGTGAAGAAGCGCTGGTCGCCGAAAGCACCCGCAATGCCACGGTGCGCATGAAAACAGCCGGTACCCTGCTGCGCCTCAGGAAGAGCGATTTTATCGAGTTGTTGCGTGAACCCCTGCTCCGGCGGCTGACCCGCGCGGATGCCGAGCAGCAGGTGGCGGCCGGCGCGGTGTGGCTCGATGTGCGCTATCCGTCCGAGTACCGCAATGACCGGCTGACGGGTGCGGTGAATGTACCTTTGAATGAAATTCGCAACGCCATCGGCGTCCTCGAGCGCGAGCGCGAGTACATCGTCTATTGTCAAAGCGGTCGCCGCAGTTCGGCGGCGGCCTTTCTCCTTTCGCAGCGGGGCTATCGTGCCTGCTGGCTGGAGGGCGGCCTGAAGGCCGGTGCCTTGCCTGGGCGTTACTGAAACCTGCGGGCAAGGGACTGCGCTGCAATAACACTGTGTTTCTGTTGTAGGGGGTTCTGGTTTTTTTACAGATTCTGAGCGCAATTAACCTAACAGATTGAACTGTTCTCAAATGGATAATTCCGGCACGGGTGATGTGAGCAATCGCTTGAAGTTCCTCAAGGATCTTCAGATTGTCACCAACAAGATTCATGCAACCAACAATACCGACGAGATCATGCTCGAGCTGTCGCAGGATATCTGCGACCTGTTCAACAGTGACCGCCTGACCATTTATGTGCTCAGCGAAGACAAGCAGAGCATCGTTTCCAAGGTCAAGACCGGGCTCACCTCGTTCAAGGACCTCAAGCTGCCGATCTCCGAGCAGAGTGTGGCCGGCTATGTGGCCTCGACGCGCCGGGCAGTGAATATCAGGGATGTTTACGATGAACAGGAGTTGAAGAACTACAGCCCGAGCATGCAGTTTCTCAAGGAAGTCGATAAGCGCACCGGTTATCGCTCGAAACAGATGCTGGTGGCGCCCATTCTCGATGCCCAGAACAACGAGCTGCTCGGCGTCGTGCAACTCATCAACAACCGTTCGGACAGGCCATTTCCGGCGCTGGCCGACGAGGGCGTGCTTGGCCTGGCGCAGACCCTGGCCGTAGCCCTGACCCAGCGCCAGAAGCCGCGTCAGGTGGTGCGCTCAAAGTATGATGATCTGGTCACGGATGCCATCATTTCCGCCGATGAACTTGACCTTGCGCAGCGCTCGGCACGGCGCAAGAACGTCGATATTGAAGAGGTTCTGATCAAGGAATTCCAGGTCAAGCTGTCGGCGATCGGTCATGCCCTGTCCAG
>CAIVZW010000116.1 GCA_903910495.1 uncultured beta proteobacterium | reverse complement strand
CTTTCAACGGCCTTCACCGGTAAGCAATTTACTAGCAGGAAAAAAAAAACTCGAACAAAGCCAACTAAATGAAAGCAAGAATACTTCTACTCATATCCATGTCCATAACTGTTCTTATGGGTGATCAAAGTCAGAAAATTAAATGGGGAACGTCATCCTTCAAAATTGTTATTCCGGATGATCATCGCCTCGCAGATGCCGCCTTTGTGGAAAATTCTAAGAGGTTTACCCCCCTAAAAATGAACTGGTCGCGGCCTACAAGACGGACAACGTTCAGCGCTATGTGCTCGTTCAAGGCTTCGTCCCAATGAAAGGCAAGCAGATATCAGACGAAGCATTTGCTTCGCTCAAAGCGGGCACGAAGAAGATGATTGAAAAGGGAGGACGTGAGTTACACGACAGAAACGAAAAAATTATTAACAATTGGGAAAGTATGATGCAAACTTCTTTAGGTGGAGACAATAAATTTGTTTTGGGAGTTCCTGCGATGCTTCCGGTTTTTGATGGGTCTGCAAATCATATGAGCTATCAAATGATGATGTTCGTTGGCGCGGAAGGCGCATCAGGAAAATCGGGTTATGTGGCACTTGTCTCACTTACAACAGTCCGGCAGAATGGCGAGTTGATTAATGTTATGTATTATACTCCATTGCGAGGTCGTGAATCTTTATTAGAGCAGCAAAAATGGGTAATAAATGCAAATAAGGAAATATTGGCTCATAAATAGGAAAAGACAGCGAGAGGCTTGCTGAAGTCGAGGCATTAGCTCAAGAAGCGGAAAATGAAGAATCCCAACCAATTCGTGGACGATCTCCAGAGTCTGGCGAATACCTCACGCGAACCAAAGAAAAAATCAGCGTATGTTTTGCACACAATGCGGCGCAGAGGTTGCAACAGCAGCCAAGTTTTGTGGTCGATGCGGGAAGTCCGTTGAAGACAACTCCATGGGCGAAAGCCCGGTTTTGAAACCGTCTACAAATCCGCTTAGTTCCATCGGCAATACGTTGCACATCTGGCGGGACATTAAAATCAGAGGTGCTTTTAAGACTGATCCACCGGCGGAGGTAAAATGGATAGGGCAGCTTGTCGACGTTGTTTTCACCGACGACCTTGTCGTGGTTCTACCTGCGCCGGAGAAGTCGAAACTTGGGCAAATGCTCACCACCACGGCCGACAGGAGTGGCGGAGTGGTTGGCGGCGCGGCCTTTCTCGGCGGCCCGTTGCTCGCTTTGGCCCTCGGCGCGCTCGCAATACCGACGGCTATCGTCGCTTCCTGTTACGAAAAGCGATATCGAGCCAAGAACGACTTGGATGCACGGCAGCTTGAAACCCTCTTTGATGCAGGGTTTGTAATATATGCAAAAAAATGTGAATTGCGCGCAAGTGTGGGATGCGCAAAAGAATGGTTTGGAGCGCTAAAAAGCTACTGGGCCTCAATCAACGGCGTTTATCACACCACGACCGGGCCGCTCGACCTGCGATTGATATTTACAGGGGGGACCGGGCGGGCCTATGACGTGCCCTGTCTTACAGCTGTCGGTTTTAAATTTAAACCCGCGCGCTCTTCCATTTATCCAAACTTAATTGCGGAGAGTCGAGAAGATGCGTCACCCGACGGATACGATCACTACTGGCCTGATTTTTGGGCCTGATCGGCACTTCGCTGTCTCGGCGATAGAGTCCTTTTTACCTTTCCCAAAGGGCAGGTCGTTACTCGTCATGACGCGCTCGAAGTTAGCGGGTTACTCGGCGAGTGTTTGGCACCGGTCAGAGCCGCCTCGAAGACACCGAGCACGTCGGTGCAATCTGAGCGACGAGGCGCGCCATTGTAGTTCATCCAGAATGTTCATGTGGGGGCAGGCTAAGTTGGCGAGGGGTGATTGCCAATAGCGGATAGCCGGCGAGGGAAGTTTCACCACGGATGGACTAGCAGTCTTTACTACGCCGCATCCCCGGTCTCCTTTCTGCTGCGCATCCGCATCAGCATGTCGGCGATGGCCACCGCACCTTTCCGATAGACGACCACGGCTAACAATTCGCCATCGACATACACGGCCCAGAACCGGGTCTGGCGGTATTTACGGATTTCTATCATGACGCCCATCCTTCCCGTTTGGCGCGGGCCTTCAGTTCGCGGATGCCGGTGCCGTATTTGGCGGCGGTGGCTTCCGGGTTACCGTAGCGGCGGAAGTGGCGCTTCACCAGATTCCAGTCCGGCTCGGCAGCGGGTTCCGGCAGTGCGGCCAGTGGATCGAAGCGGGTG
>CAIVZW010000115.1 GCA_903910495.1 uncultured beta proteobacterium | reverse complement strand
GGCAGCGCGGCAATCAGCCGGTCTACGGGCAGTGGTTCGAGAATCACACCGGTCGAAAACGGCAAAACCTGATTCGCATCAACACCCAGCAACTGGCCGACGGCGACACAGGTTTCCTGCGCCGCCTGCAAACCCGGCTCGCCGGTTCCTGCATTGGCAATGCCGGTGTTGATCACCAGCGCGCGAATCTCGCATCCCGCATCCAGATGACTGCGGCACACTTGTACGGGCGCGGCGCAGAAGCGGTTTTGCGTGAACACACCCGCTACCGTGCAACCCGGAGCCAGCGCCAGCAGCGTCAGATCGTGCCGGTCAAGCTTGCGTATGCCGGCTTCGGCAAGACCCAGACGGATACCGGGAACGGGGAACAGGGCTTCTGGAGCGGGGGTTGTGAAATTTACAGGCATGTTATTAACCTCTTTCAACATGCCCCGAAGGAAACACCCTCGGGGTGCGGAGTACACGGAGACACAGAGATCACCGGGAAAACAAAGGTCTTTGGCTCTGTGTTCTCCGTGTCCTTGTGCTCTCTGTGTTAAAAGCGCTTTCGTCTAACTCAATTTTCCGTGGCAGTGTTTATACTTTTTTCCCGAACCGCAGGGACAGGGATCGTTACGGCCGACCTTCGGTCCGGCGTGTATGGGCTGAACCCCTGACGGACTCTCATCGTCACTCGAACCGAGCACTTCGTCGTAACCGGCATGGTGATACTGCACGTTCTGCACCTCGGCCCGCGGTGCAGTTTCCTCGACTTCCTCGGCACGCACCTGAACGGTCATCAGCAGGCGCGTCACCTCAACGCGCACGCTGTCGAGCAGCGTCTCGAACAGTTCAAAGGCTTCGCGCTTGTATTCCTGTTTCGGGTTCTTCTGCGCGTAACCGCGCAGGTGGATGCCCTGGCGCAGGTGATCGAGTGCAGCGAGATGCTCGCGCCAGTGCGTATCGAGGTTCTGCAGCATGACATTGCGCTCGAACTGATGGAAGCTTTCGCTACCCACCAGGTCGACCTTGGTCGAGTAGGCTGCATCGGCTTGTTCAATGATGCGCCTGAGCATCGGCTCATCGCCCAGCGTCGGCTCTGTCTTGAACCACTCGACGATCGGCAACTGCAATTGCAGATCCGAAGCCAGTTCCTTCTCCAGTGCCGGCAGTTCCCATTGCTCTTCGACGCTATCCTCCGGAACAAAACGCCGGAAAGTGTCGAACAGGACGCCCTGGCGCATGGCGGTAATGGTTTCCGAAATATCATCGGTTTCCAGCAGTTCATTGCGCTGCGAGTAAATGACCTTGCGCTGGTCGTTGGCCACATCGTCGTATTCAAGCAATTGCTTGCGGATATCGAAGTTGCGGCTTTCGACCTTGCGTTGCGCCGATTCAAGCGAGCGCGAGACGAGCGGATGCTCAATCGCTTCGCCTTCCGGCATCTTCAGGCGTTCCATGATCGACTTCAGACGCTCACCGGCAAAAATACGCAGCAGCGAATCGTCCAGCGCCAGATAGAAACGCGATGAACCGGGGTCACCCTGACGACCGGAACGTCCGCGCAACTGGTTGTCGATGCGTCGCGATTCATGACGCTCGGAGCCGATGATATGCAAGCCGCCAGCCGCCACCACCTGGTTATGCAATTTCTGCCAGTCGGCACGCATGGCCGCGATACGCGCTTCCTTGTCGTCCGCGGCAATCGTTTCGTCGTTGCTAACGGCGGAAATGGCCTTGTCCGGATTGCCGCCGAGCACGATATCGGTACCGCGACCGGCCATGTTGGTGGCAATGGTGATCATCCCGGGGCGACCGGCCTGGATGACAATTTCGGCTTCGCGCGCGTGCTGCTTTGCGTTGAGCACCTGATGCGGCAACTTCTCCTTGTCAAGCAGCGTCGACAGGATTTCGGAGTTCTCGATCGACGTGGTGCCGACCAGCACCGGTTGCCCTCGCTCGCGGCAGGCGCGGATGTCGGTAATGATGGCCGCGTATTTTTCCTCGGCGGTGCGGAAGATCTGGTCGTTGTTATCGACCCGGATCATCGGCACGTTGGTCGGTATGACCACCGTCTCAAGGCCGTAGATCTGCTGGAATTCGTAGGCTTCGGTATCGGCCGTACCGGTCATGCCGGCAAGCTTGCCGTACATGCGGAAATAGTTCTGGAAGGTGATTGAGGCCAGCGTCTGGTTCTCGTTCTGGATGGCCACGCCTTCCTTGGCTTCGACCGCCTGGTGCAGGCCATCCGACCAGCGGCGGCCGGACATCAGGCGCCCGGTAAATTCATCGACGATGATCACTTCGCCGTTCTGCACCACGTACTGCTGATCCTTGAGGAACAGGGTATGCGCACGCAATGCCGCGTAAAGATGGTGAATGAGCAGGATGTTTGAAGCGTCGTACAGACTGCCGCCGGCGGGTAGCAGCCCGACCCGGGCGAGAATCTCTTCGGCGTGCTCGTGGCCAGCCTCGCTCATCAGGACCTGATGACCCTTCTCGTCGACCCAGTAATCGCCCGGGCCGTCTTCTTCCAGGCAGCGCGCTAGCATCGGTGCAACCTGGTTCATGCGCACGTAAAGATCAGTGTGATCCTCAGCCTGACCGGAGATGATCAGCGGCGTGCGCGCTTCGTCGATCAGGATCGAATCGACTTCATCGACAATGGCGTAGGAGAGCTTGCGCTGCACCCGTTCACCCGACGAGTACACCATGTTGTCACGCAGGTAATCGAAACCGAACTCGTTGTTGGTGCCGTAGGTGATATCGGCCGCATAGGCGGCCTGCTTGACATCGTGCTCCATCTGCGACAGATTGACGCCGACTGAGAGCCCGAGGAAACGGTGCAGACGCCCCATCCACTCGGCATCGCGACTGGCCAGATAGTCATTGACGGTGATGATATGCACCCCGTTGCCGGCCAGAGCATTGAGGTAGGCGGGCAGCGTGGCCACCAGCGTCTTGCCTTCACCGGTGCGCATTTCGGCAATCTTGCCGTAGTACAGCACCATGCCGCCAACCAGTTGCACGTCGAAGTGGCGCATGCCCAGCGCCCGGATTCCGGCCTCACGGACCACTGCAAAAGCTTCCGGCAGCAGCGCATCGAGCGTTTCCCCCTGGGCCACGCGCGTCTTGAACTCGTCGGTCTTGGCGCGCAGTTCAGCGTCGGAAAGCGCATGGATGCCTGCCTCCAGCGCATTGATCTGACGCACAACGACCGAGTATTGTTTGATCAGCCGATCATTTCGGCTGCCGAAAATCTTCTTGAGTAGGCCGGAAATCATTATGGGGATAGTTGGCGCGCGTAAAAGGAAGCGATTCTATCACGCGCCGGCAGCGCGACGCTTCCTCAGAGTCACCTCTATTCCTCTGCGCCGGGTGTCAGGCTGCGATCAAGGCGATTGCACCGGGACTTCCTAGCGCGGCGCCTTGAACGTTGCCGTCGCCCGCGAATTCTTGGGAGCAGCCACTGTCCGGGCAGGCGGCATAGCCGGTTTTGACACGCCCGGAGAATTCAGCGCCAGTTGCGTTCCCTGTTGCAAAAAACGCCCGGGATTCTGCGCCACGCCCTTGAAGCGCACTTCAAAGTGCAGGTGCGGCCCGGTCGAGCGACCGGTATTGCCACTGGCAGCTATCTCCTGTCCGCGTTTAACGATCTGCCCCAGTTTGACTTCAATCTTCGACAGATGCGCATAACGCGAGGAGAAATCGTTGCCATGATCGATTTCGATCATATTCCCGTACTGCGGGTGATGCTCGGCAATCATCACGACCCCGCCAGCAGAAGCAATAACCCGCGTTCCCGTATCGGCGACGAAATCGATTCCTTCGTGCATGGCACCGACACCGGCGATCGGATCGAGCCGGCGGCCAAAGGTCGAACCCACATGATTGGCACTGATCGGCACAATCGTCGGCAACAGGGTGGTCTTGATACGCCGCTCCATGAGCTGCGACTCAAGCGCGGTCAGGCTCTCGCTGCGTTGCTCGACAATCTCGGACAGACGGTCAATTTCGCGCTGCAATTCGTTGACCGAAAACGGCTGCGACGGATTGATCAGTGGCCCGCCCTGACCGCCCTTGCCGCTAGCATCGTTTTTTGGAAGAGCAATGCCTGTCTGCTTTGAAACCCGGTCGCCAAGCGAATCCAGACGCATCAACTGCGCCTGCATCTCACCCAGCTTGACGGCCATCAATGAAACGTTATCGCGCACATAATCTTCGGTCTTGCGGTTCTGAATTTGCTGCACCGACGCCACCAGTTCTGCGGCAAAAGGCATATTGAAACGCACGCCAATCCAGGAAAACAGGAAAGAGGCGGCAAAAGACAAGAAAACAAAACCGGCCACGGCCGCCATCAGCAGCCGCGGCGTGACATTCATTGTCTTGGCGGTTGCCAGACGATTGGATACGAGAATAATATGCAAGATATCTCTCCTTGACGTTCCTAATGCAAAATTCCCTCGAAACCTATCTTGAAGCCGCCGATGGAGCCGGCAAGGTGCTGGCACACGCCAGGCTGCTGATCAAACTGACGCATCTCTACCAGGATATTGCGCCGGCACATCTGGGCCAAGCCAGCCACTTGGCCAATTACAAATCAGGAATTGTTGTTATTCACGCCGTCAATGCTGCGGTCGCTGCCAAGTTGCGCCAGTTGGCACCTACGCTGGCCGCTGGTTTTTCTAAAAGGGGTATTGAGTGTAACGGCGTTCAGGTCAAAGTGCAAGCCCGTGAAACCGGAACGCAATCAAGCACTTCTACGCCAAAGCCCTTGAGCTCAAGAACCAGCCGGGAACTTGAAGGCCTGCGCGACTCACTGCCTTCCTCGCCGTTGCGTGCGGCGCTGGAGAGCTTGCTGACGCGCGCGGCTAAACAGGAATGATGGCCACCCGCTCAAGAATCAGCAGGGCGAAAACGATGAGCGCGACAATCAGCGCGTAGCGGAAAAGACGCCACGAGAACTGCAGATACTTCGGATTCCGGGTCAGCAGATAGGCCGCCACACCGCCAGCGACGGAAAGTCCCGTCAACACCGCCAGCAAACGCAATAACCACACGCCCCGTGTCCTGATTAGACGGCCGGCAAGGCCAGCCAGCGGGAAATACCTTGCGGCGCCTGAGCCTGGTCTTCGAAAGAAACATATTCCCAGGCCTCCGGGCTGGCCAGCAACTCACGCGCCAGCGCATTGTTCAGTGCATGACCCGACTTGTGTGCAGTGAAGGAAGCGAGCAGCGGATGACCAAGCAGATAGAGATCGCCAATCGCGTCGAGTACCTTGTGCTTGACGAACTCGTCGCTGTAGCGCAAGCCATCGCCGTTCAGCACCCGGTACTCGTCGAGCACCACGGCGTTATCCAGCCCGCCGCCCTGCGCCAGGCCATTCTCGCGCAGCCACTCGACTTCCTGCATGAAGCCGAAGGTACGGGCGCGCGCCACTTCCCGGGCATAGGAATGCTCGGCGAAATCAATGGTCACCTGCTGCCCGGTCCGGTCAATCGCCGGATGGTTGAAAACAATGGAAAAGCTCAGGCGAAAACCTTCGTAAGGTTCGAAACGCGCCCATTTGTCGCTTTCGCGGACTTCAATCGGACGCTTGATGCGGATGAATTTCTTGGCCACCGGCTGCTCATCAATGCCGGCAGACTGGATCAAAAAGACGAAAGGTGAAGCCGAGCCATCAAGAATCGGCAGCTCGGCGGCATCCAGATCAACAAAAGCGTTGTCTATGCCCAGGCCGGAAAAAGCCGACATCAGGTGTTCAATCGTTCCCACCTTGACGCCATCGCGCTGCAGGCACGAACACATGCGCGTATCGCCGACCATCAGTGCTGACGCCGGTAGATCGACGACCGGATCAAGATCGACGCGGCGGAAGACGATTCCCGTATCGGGCGCCGCCGGACGCATGGACATATTGACCTTGACGCCCGAATGCAAGCCAACACCGGAAGCGCGGATCAGCGATTTGAGGGTGCGCTGTTTGAGCATGTGACTGAAAAAAATAGGGAATTGACGAATTGTAGCACAGCAGATGCCGGCCACAATCCGACCCATTCCCCTGAACAGAGGAGTTACTGCAAAATCACCGCCGTTACGGCGCGGCTCATGTTTGCCGCATGAGCAAGCGCCGCCGGCTGTCAGTCCGCCTGCTTTCTCAGGAAAGCCGGTATGTCATAGCGATCGACGCCACTATTGGCCAGGGCCTCGACTGTCGTACGGCCCTTGCGCACTACCGCCGGAACATCGTAATCAACCCCCGGATTATAGCCTCCATCGGTACCGGTAGCCTGCATGACCGGGGTATTGATCACTTCGAACGGCTGCCTTCTGGCCTGCGCCTGGCCGAGGCCGGTAGCTACCACGGTAACGCGGATTTCCTCGCCCATGCTTTCGTCGTAAACCGCACCGAAGATGATGTGCGCGTCCTCGGCAGCGAATTCGCGGACGGTATTCATCACTTCGTTCACTTCCTTCATCTTCAGGCCACGCGTCGAAGTGATGTTCACCAGCACGCCCTTGGCCCCGGAGAGATTGATGCCTTCGAGCAGCGGCGAAGCCACCGCCTGCTCGGCAGCGATACGCGCACGGTCGACACCGGAGGCATTGGCCGAGCCCATCATGGCCATGCCCATTTCACCCATCACGGTACGCACGTCTTCGAAGTCGACATTGACCAGGCCCGGGAAATTGATGATCTCGGCGATGCCGCCGACGGCGTTGCGCAGAACGTTATCTGCGGCCTTGAAGGCCTCGTCCATCGATACATCGTCGCCGAGAACGTCCATCAACTTGTCATTGAGGATGACAATCAGCGAATCGACATGCTTCTGCAACTCGGCAATACCGGCCTCGGCCACCTTCAGCCGCTTGCCTTCGAAGCCGAAGGGTTTGGTCACCACGGCAACGGTCAGGATGCCAAGTTCGCGGGCCACTTCGGCAACGACCGGGGCCGCACCGGTGCCCGTGCCGCCGCCCATGCCGGCGGTGATGAACACCATGTGCGCGCCCTTGAGCGCTTCGGCAAGATGCTCGCGCTCCTCGACCGCCGCAATGCGCCCGGCCTCCGGCTTGGCACCTGCACCCAGACCGGTCTTGCCCAGACGTACCTTCTTGTGCGCAACGGAGCGCTTGAGCGCTTGGGCGTCGGTGTTCGCGGCAACGAACTCGACCCCCATTACCCCTTCACGAATCATGTGATCAACCGCGTTGCCTCCGGCTCCGCCCACGCCGATCACCTTGATGACCGTACCCCAGTCGCTGCCTGTTTCTTCCTTCTCGATGATTTCAAACATTGCTCTCTCCTCTGCGAAAAACCGATTAAAAAATGATCAGAAATTCTTTTCAAACCAGGACTTCATGCGCCCGAACAGTTGCTTTACATCCCGTGTTTCGCGCACTTTCAGGCCACGCTTTCTTTGCGTCTGCGCTTCCAGCAGCAGACCGCAAGCCGTCGCGAACCGCGGGTTTTGTACCACATCGGCCAAGGCCCCCGTGTATTTCGGTATGCCGAGCCGCACCGGCATATGGAAAACTTCCTCGCCAAGCTCGATCATTCCCGGCATCACCGACGATCCGCCGGTCAGTACGATGCCGGAAGACAGTAATTCTTCGAAACCGGAACGGCGCAGTTCGGCCTGGATCAGTTCGAACAGTTCTTCGACGCGCGGCTGGATCACATCGGCCAGTGCCCGGCGCGACAGCTTGCGCGTCGGCCGATCATCGACGCCGGCGACATCGAGCACGTCTTCCGGATCAGCCAGTTCGGACAGGGCGCAACCGAACTTGCGCTTGATGTCTTCCGCTTCGCGCGTCGGCGTACGCAATGCCCTGGCAATGTCATTGGTAATCTGGTCGCCGGCAATAGGAATCACCGACGTATGGCGAATCGCGCCCTGGGTCCAGATCGCCAGATCCGTCGTGCCGCCGCCGATGTCGATGAGGCAGATGCCGAGGTCCTTCTCGTCCTCCGAAAGGACGGCATAGCTCGAAGCCAGCGGTTGCAGCACCAGATCATTTACCTCCAGGCCACAGCGGCGTACGCACTTGACAATGTTCTGCGCCGCCGAAACCGCGCCGGTGACGATATGCACCTTGACCTCGAGGCGGAAGCCGCTCATCCCGATCGGCTCGCGAATTCCATCCTGATCGTCGATGATGAACTCCTGCGTCAGGATGTGCAGGATCTCCTGGTCGGCCGGAATCGGCATGGCGCGTGCCGTTTCAATGACGCGCTCGACGTCCATCGGCGTGACTTCCTTTTCCTTGATCGCCACCATGCCGTTCGAATTGAAGCTCTTGATGTGACTGCCGGCGATCCCGGTATACACGTCCCTGACTTTGCAGTCAGCCATCAGCTCGACTTCCTGCAGCACGCGCGAAATGGTCGCCACGGTGTCCTCGATATTGACCACGACCCCTTTCTTCAGCCCCCTGGAATCCTGCGATCCCATGCCAATGATGTTCAGCCGCCCTTCCGGGCTCACTTCGGCCACCAGCGCAACAACCTTGGTCGTGCCGATATCGAGCCCGACGATGATTTCCTTGTTATCCCTGCTCATGGCTTCCCTTTGCTCTCAGTTGCAGTTACTGCGGCCAGCGCATTGACGCGTAGCGCAAACCCGTTCGGATAGC
>CAIVZW010000114.1 GCA_903910495.1 uncultured beta proteobacterium | reverse complement strand
TGAACTCCGGTGGCGTGACCCGGCGCATTGTGGATTTCGCGCGGGTGTGGCTGGGACACATTACCGGCGGTCTTGGCCATGTGAACGTGATGGCCAACGTAATTGTCTCGGGCATGTCGGGATCAGCCCTGGCCGAAGCAGCGGGAGTCGGCAGCGTGATGATCCAAGCCATGAAGGACGACGGATTCCCTGCCAAATTCGCCGGCGCGCTGACGGCTTCGGCGAGCATCATTGGCCCTCTAATTCCGCCGAGCATTCCCTTCGTGATTTACGCGGTGATGGCCAGCGTCTCGGCCGGCAAGCTCTTGCTCGCCGGATTCGTTCCCGGCATCCTGACTGCCATCGCGCTGATGATCTATGTCTACTACATTTCCAAGAAGAGAGGCTATCCAAAACGCCAATCGACTACTTGGCTTGAAAAATGGACTGCCACTCGGATTGCGTTCCTTGCCCTGCTGACCCCGGTGATCATCATTTACGGCATCGTAGGCGGCATCTTCACCCCCACCGAGGCCGCGGCCGTTACCGTGATCTATGCCCTGGCCATCAGCCTGTTTGTTTACCGCGATCTGAAATGGCGCGAAATTCCTGAAGTGTTCCGGAAGGCGGCGCGTACCACAGCCATCGTTGGCATCATCATCTCGGCGGCCAACCTGCTCAGTTATATTCTGACCCGCGAGCGTATCCCACAGATCCTGACCGAATCGATGCTCAGCATCTCGACCAACCCGTGGGTCATTCTGGCCGTGATTAATGCCTTGCTGCTTCTGCTCGGTTGCGTGATGGACGGTATGGCGATCATGATCCTGACCGTTCCGGTCTTGCTGCCGGTGACCATTGCGCTGGGTATCGATCCTGTACACTTTGGCGTGATACTGGTCATGAACCTGATGATCGGTCTGTTGACCCCGCCTTTTGGCATGGCCCTGTTTGTCGTCGCCAAAGTCGGCAAGATACCTTTCGAGGAGCTTGCGCACGGAATCTGGCCGTTCATCTGGCCGATATTCATCGTGCTGCTGATCGTTACCTACTGTCCGGCGCTGATCATGAGCGTGCCTAACTATCTACTCGGACCCTGAGAGTGCAAAAGTCGACCAATAATTGCCTGACTTTCGATAGAAATACGAATCGGGTGAGCACTCGAGAAGGAATGCATGTTTATTACCGTCAAAGCCGTTGGAGACTAACTGTTGTAATTGGTTTTTCCTTTCGTTATCGCGTTAACTCGAGTTTGCAATGCCATTAGGAGAAAAGATGAGTAGCGGTTTTTTTGTCGGTATCGATGTCGGTTCGGCCAGCGTACGCGCCGGGATTTTTGACGTGGCCGGCCAGCGTCTGGCGTTTGCCGTACGACCGATTCAGCAGTTTCATCCGCGCCCGCTTTTTGTTGAACAGTCCTCAACCGACATCTGGGCACAAACCTGTGCGGCAGTACGTGAAGCGGTTGGTAAGTCCGGAATCGATCCGGCCAGAATTGCGGCCATTGGGGTTGATGCAACGTGTTCGCTCGTCGCCGTAGATATAAACGGCGAGCCTGTCTCGGTTGCCGAGAACGGTGATCCCGAACACGACATCATCATGTGGATGGATCACCGTGCGGCAGAGCAGACGGCGGCGATCAATGCCACCGGGGACGAAGCGCTGGCCTACGTGGGTGGCGAAGTCAGCAT
>CAIVZW010000113.1 GCA_903910495.1 uncultured beta proteobacterium | reverse complement strand
GAATCGTGAAGTCGCAGTCAAGCTGATTCTGTTTGGCGAGGATAACGCGGCCATGTCTCGGCGGCTGCGCAAACTTTTTCAGACCGAGGGTTCGATCGGCCGGCGTCTGGATCACCCCAATATCGTTAAACTGTACGATGCTGTGATTGAAGCCGATCGCGCCTATATCGTCATGGAGTTCATCGAAGGCACGGCTCTGGATCAGTATTGCTCGATCAACAAGCTGCTGCCCATGCATCGGGTGATCGGCATCATCTTCAAGTGCTGTCTGGCGCTTGACCATGCCTTCCGGCAAGGGGTCGTGCACCGGGACATCAAGCCGGCCAACATCATGATCGACAAGGACGACAATCCCAAGATCACCGATTTTGGACTGGCGCTGAATCTGCACAAGGATATGAACAAGGATTCGACCTTCGTCATGGGGGTCGGTTCGCCGGCGTACATGTCGCCCGAGCAGATCAAGAACTATCCGCTGAACCAGAAAACCGATCTTTATTCGCTGGGCGTCCTGTTGTTCCAGTTGCTGACGGGGCGCCTTCCGTTTCGTGCCAATAATCAGGGCGCACTGGTCTACAAGATCGTCAATGCCGATACCCCCTCGGTGTGCGCTCTCAATCCGAATCTGCCGGCTGCTCTCGATCCGATTCTGAAGAAGGCACTGGAGAAGGACCTATACAGTCGTTATCGCAACGGAGCAGAGTTTGCCAAGGATCTTTCGGCCGTCAGGTATCAGATGCTCGACGAGGATTCGACACAGCAGGACATGTCGCATTTCAGCAGATTGCGCAAGCTGGAATTCTTCACCGAGTTCGAGGACATCGAGTTGTGGGAAGTCCTGCGCATCAGCGTCTGGCGTGAGCTGTCAGAGAAGGTCATTTTGATACGCGAGGGCGACAATAATCGTATCTTCGGCATCCTCGTCAGTGGTTTTGTCGAGGTTTCGGTAGAGGGCAAGTCCGTATGCCGTCTTGGCGCCGGTGAAGTGGTTGGTGAAATGGCATTTCTTCATCCGCGGGATACGACGCGATCGGCAACGGTAGTAACCCTTGAACCTTGCCTGTTCCTCGAGGTGAACAGTTCGGCACTGGAGCTGAGTTCGGATGAGGTCCAGGAGCAATTCCAGAAGACCCTGGTATCCAAGGTGCTGGGCCGCCTGCGCGGGGCCAACAAGGCGCTCGCCAAGTTGGGGCAACCTGCGGTACAGGGCAGCAGCTCAGCCTGCGATCTGGAACTCACGCCGCCTTGAGCTGCGGGATTCAAACCGTCAGGTCGATCTGCTGCAGCGTTCCGGCTCTGCCGTCTTCCAGAATAAAAATACCGCTAGCCCTGATCTGGCCCTGGAGAGCGTTGCTGCTGTCCTTGATGTCAAAGGGGGTGGCGATGTTTGCGACATTCAGCGCGCCGACATTGGTCTGGCTGAGAGTTGACAGTCGATCATTGCCGCTACTGTCCTTGGTCCACACCCTCAGTTCGCTGAAAGCCGCATCATTCTCGTCAATCCAGCCGTTGTGATCCGAGTCGAGCGCAGACAGTTCGGCAAAGCCATCTCCGCTTTGGGCTCCAAAAAGCTCAGATCCGTTGTTGATCTTGCCGTCGCCGTTCCGGTCAACGGCAAGAAAACCACTGCCACCGGTGACGAAGTTGATGTCTTCGCTCTTGCCATCGGAATTGAGATCGAACTTGAAGCGCTGGCTGGTCAACTGGGCCGCTGAGCCATTGAAGTTGAGCACCAGCGGATCCTGTTTCTTGCGGGCATCGCCTTCGCGGATGCTGACATCCGATTCCACGTGATAACTGCGCGCCATCGACAGCGCAACGCTGAAATTGATGGCCTTGCCGTCCGTTGTATGAACAACGCCAGTCGCCTGGAAACGGGTCTGCTCGGATTCGCTGTAGGACTCGTGCCGATCATATTCGATACCATAGCCAGCGATCTGTTGCGGAGCCTGGGTCTGACCTGACTCTCCGGATTGATCCGGAACTTGTACTGAGGGTGTCGGAGAATCGACTTGCAGGGTGCTGGCGTCAAAAACCCGGGCTTCGTGGCCGGTCAACATGGCGATCATGTCCAGGATCAGGCGCAGCATCGGGTCGTTCCTGACGGCGTCGATACTGTCCTGTATGGCGTTGGCTTCGCTCGATTGAGCCGTTTTCCCGGCGTCGGAAATCTGAACTGACGGTGTGGAAACCGGGATTGCAGGCGAAGTTTGTTGGTTCCCGCGCTGGGTTCCTTCGAGATCAGGGCGGCGATTTCCGATCCAGGATCTCAGGGTTTCTTTCAATTCATGCTGTTGCAGAGCAGCATGGCTGGAATCCATCTGCACAGCAGCGCTGGCTATTCTCATCGTGATCTCCTTCGGCATCCGGTAATTCCCTGAACAGGGTTAACGGCTGCGGAAGGCCATGACTTGAGAAATTGTGCGGGGATTTGTTTGAACGGCTTCAGGCCTTGGCGCCCAGTGCCCTGGCACGCAAGGCAGAGGTTTCGAGCGCGGCCGGGTCAGGGATGATTAGGGTTGGCCAGCCTTGAAGATGGGTGGCGGCCAGGTTGGCCAGTGCGTGAATCCAGTCATCGCGCTCGTTCAGGCAGGGAATGTAGTGGTACTCCCTGCCGCCCGCCTGGATGAACTCAGCCTTGCCTTCCATGGCAATTTCTTCAAGTGTTTCAAGGCAGTCGGCGGGAAAACCGGGGCAGATGACATCAATACGCTGTACGCCTTGCTTGCCAAGTGCCGCCAGCGTCGGTGCAGTGTAGGGTTGCAGCCATTGCGCACGGCCGAAGCGGGACTGAAAGCAGATCTGATACTGATCAGCGTCAAGATTCAAGGCTTCGGCCAGCAGCCGGCCGGTTATATGGCACTCGCAGTGGTAGGGATCGCCTTTGTCGAGGGTATAACGAGGGACGCCATGAAAGCTCATGAGTAGCCGGTAGGACGAGGGCGGGTGGCCGCAGGTCGTCCAGTGCTCGCGCACACTGCCCGCCAGTGCCTCGATGTAGCCCGGGTGCCCGGCAAAACTCCGGATCGTCCGGATTTCCGGCTGGTTGCGGATGGAACGAGCCCAGGCATAGGCGGCGTCGAACGCCGTTGCAGTCGTGCTGGCCGAGTATTGCGGGTAGAGCGGCAGCAGCAGGATGCGCGTGCAGCCTTCAGCCTTCAGGCGCGAGAGGGTTGCCGGAATCGAGGGCTGGCCGTAACGCATGGCGAAATCGACCACCACATGATGTCCGGCTTCGCCGAGAAAGCCGCGCAATAGTTTGGCTTGGCGTTCGCTGTGCACTCTCAGAGGCGAACCCTCCGCTGTCCACACCAGGGCATATTTTGCCGCCGATTTTTTTGGCCGCACATTGAGGATGATGCCGTTCAGAATCAGCCACCAGATCGCCTGCGGAATCTCGACAACCCGCGGGTCGGAGAGAAATTCCTTGAGATAGCGCCGCACCGCTGGAGCGCTCGGCGCATCCGGTGTGCCCAGGTTTATCAGCAGGACGGCGGTCTTTCCCGCCGTGCCGTGATGGAAGTCTGGTTCGGGCAGATAGCCTGGCATCAGGAGTTGGCCTTGTAGGTCAGAGCAGAAGAGAGCAGTTTTGCCGTGATGTCGACGATCGGGATGACGCGCTCGTAGGCCATCCGCGTCGGGCCAATGACGCCGACGGAACCAACGATCTGGCCATCGACTTCGTAGGGTGCGGTGACGACGCTGCATTCATCAAGCGGCGCAAGCCCGGATTCGCCGCCAATAAAGATCTGGATGCCGTCGGCACGGTGAGAAATATCGAGCAGTTGCATGAGCGCGGTACGCTGCTCGAAAAGATCGAACAGTTCGCGCAAACGTTTCATGTTTGAAGAGAGTTCCTCGACTTCGAGCAGGTTGCGTTCGCCGGAGATGATGTAGTGCCCATCGGCCCGGTTCATGGCTTCATCACCTGCGGCCAGGGCAGCGGCCATCAGGCTCTGCAGGTCGCCACGCAGTTTGAGCAGGTCGTCCTTGACCCGGTCGCGGATATGCTCGAAATCATGACCGGTAAAGTACTGGTTGAGGTAATTGGTGGCAACCACAAGTTCAGACGGCGAATAGGGTCGCTCGGTAAATAAGATGCGGTTTTGTACATCACCGTCGGTGGTGACGAGGATCAGCAGGATGCGTTTATCGGACAGGCTGACGAACTCCATTTGCCGGATTCGTGGTGTCTTGCGGCGCGGTGTCAGGACGATGCCGGCAAAATGCGTGAGTCCGGAAAGCAGGTGCGATGCACTGCTGATCAGTTGTTGCGGTTGTGACGGATGGAGTTGATCCTCGATGGCGTGGATTTTCTCGCTGTCCAACGGTTGCATGGTGAGCAGACTGTCGACAAAAAAGCGGTAGCCGCGAGGTGTCGGTATGCGCCCGGCCGACGTGTGCGGGCTGGCAATGAAACCCAGATCCTCAAGGTCGGCCATGACGTTGCGCACGGTGGCCGCTGACAGATCGAGTCCCGAAAAGCGTGAAAGTGCGCGCGAACCGACCGGTTGTCCGTCCGCGATATAGCGTTCGATCAAGGTTTTGAGCAGGGTTCTGGAACGTTCGTCGAGCATGGGGCAATTCTACAAAAAGAAAGAACGTTTAACCACGAAGAACGCGGAGAATATGAAGAATAAGGAAAAAACTGGTTGTTCTAAGATATCCGACTTTGCCTGAATGTGGTCTTCTATATTACGGCTTGGCGCCCGGTATTCGCTTGGCAGCGGCGAAAACGATCCGATTTGTGGTTTAATTCGACTCATGAATGCTGATGCCGCTTCTTCCCCGGATTTTGCGCTGTTCCCGCCCAAAACCATTGCGCTGATCGGAAAGTACCATAGTCGCGAGATTGCCGAGTCCTTGTGTCTGCTGGCAAAGAACCTCAACGCGCGTGGAATTACGGTGATTATCGAAGAAGTTACGGCGAGCCTATCCGAAGCGCCGGTAGATCTGCGCAACTGGGAAACTTGCAATTTTTCGGCCATTGGCGGGCAGGCTGATCTGGCTATCGTTCTTGGCGGCGATGGAACCATGCTCAATGCTGCGCGCCAGCTGGCACGCTATGAAGTCCCTCTGGTCGGTGTAAATCAGGGACGCCTCGGATTCATGACGGATATTGCACGCAGCGACATGCTGACCTGCATTGATGATCTGCTCGGCGGCAGGTTTACGCCGGAACGCCGCATGTTGCTCGAAGCCGAGGTCTTGCGTGGCGGACAAAGCATTGCTTCCAGTCTTGCGCTTAATGAAGTCGTTGTCGACAAAGGGGCGATTGGCCGTCTCATCGAGTTTGAACTGTTCATTGATGGCGAATTTATTTACAACCTGCGTTCGGACGGCCTGATTGCTTCAACGCCGACCGGCTCGACGGCTTACTCGCTGTCGGCCAACGGTCCCATTCTGCATCCGCATGTTTCCGGGATTGCGCTGGTGCCGCTTTGTCCCCACTCGCTGACCAATCGGCCAATTCTGGTGGGTGATCGCAACGAAATTGAAATCCGCGTCGTCCGCGCTACGGATTCGCGCGTGCACTTTGACGGCCAGGTCACTTTTGACCTGAGGCCGGAAGACTCGGTGCGTATCAGTCGTTCGGAATTTACGATTTGTTTTCTTCATCCGCCCGGTTACAGCTATTTCGCCATGTTGCGTCAGAAGCTGCACTGGAGTGAGCAGCCCAAAATCCACTAGGCTATTCAAAAGGTTGCTTCCTGCCCATGCTGCGTCGTCTGACAATCCGGGATTTTGTGCTGGTTGATCGTCTGGAACTTGAGTTCGGGACGGGCTTCGGTACCCTGACTGGTGAGACTGGCGCCGGTAAATCGATTCTCGTCGATGCGCTGGCTTTCGCCCTTGGCGAACGTGCCGACACCGGCCTGATCCGGAGCGGTAGCGAACGGGCCGAAGTCAGTGCCGAGTTCGATCTTCAGGACTTGCCGGCAGCTACCCGCTGGTTGAGTGAACAAGATCTCGATACCGGTGAAGGCTTGCTGCTGCGCCGGGTACTCGATGGCACTGGCCGTTCCCGCGCTTATCTCAACGGTTCGCCGGTTACGCTTCAGCAATTGCGGGAAGTGGCCGAGTCGCTGGTCGATATTCACGGGCAGCACGCCCATCAGTCCTTGCTGCGCGGCGACGCGCAGCGGGCCCTGCTCGATTCCCACGCCCGGCTCAATCCCCAACTGGACGAAGTTTCCTCCGCCTGGCGTCAGTGGCGGGAAGCCAAAGCGCTGCTCGATGCGGCAGCCGTCGGTGCAGTGGAACTGGCCCAGGAACGCGAGCAGCTTGAGTGGCAGGTCAGGGAACTGGAGACTCTCGGCTTCTCGCTGGATGAATGGGAAACCCTGAATATTGAGCACAAGCGCCTGGCGCATGCCGCCAGTCTGGTCGAAGGCGCCCAGTTTTCGCTGGCACTTCTGGCAGAAGGCGATGCGGCCTGTGAACTGCAGATCGATACCGTGGCCAGCCGTCTCGATAGCCTGGCCGGCTACGATCCTGCCCTGGCCGAGGTTGCTACCTTACTGCAATCGGCGCAGGCGGAACTTGCCGAAGCGGTTTCGGCGCTGCGCCGTTACGCGGATCGGGTTGAACTCGACCCGCAGCGACTGGGCGAGGTCGAGCACCGGATCGAGGCCGTGCTCGGCTGTGCGCGCAAATTTCGCTCAACTCCGGAAATGTTGCCGGTTCTGCTTGCCCGCTGGAAAGAACGGTTGCTTGTTCTTGGCGAGACTGCCGATATTGCCGCGCTGGAGATGCGTGTTGCGACAGCGCACAAACAGTACGATGAAGTGGCCAGGAAACTTTCAAAGAGCCGCGCCAAGGCTGCTGCTGCGCTTGGCGTCGAGGTCAGTCAGGTGATGCAGCAACTGGCGCTGGGTGGCGGCCGCTTCGAGATCGGGCTGGTGCCCGTTGAGGCCGGTAGTGCGTACGGCATGGAGCAGATCGAGTTCCGTATTTCCGGTTTGTCGGGGAGCGAATCGCGTTCATTGGCGAAGGTTGCTTCCGGTGGCGAGCTGTCGCGTATCAGTCTGGCCGTTCAGGTGGTGACGAGTCAGGCCGCGAGCGTGCCGACGCTGATTTTCGACGAAGTTGATGTCGGCATTGGCGGCGGAGTGGCCGAGGTTGTTGGCCGCCTGATGCGAGAATTGGGTGCCGAACGGCAAGTCCTGTGCGTGACCCATTTACCCCAGGTCGCCGCACGCGCCAACTGGCAATGGCAGGTGATCAAGAGTGCCGAGGATGGACAGATTCGTAGCCGTGTCAAGTCGCTTGACGACGATGCGCGGGTTGAAGAAATTGCCCGAATGCTCGGTGGCGTCGAGATTACGGCGATTACCCGGCAGCATGCAAAAGAGATGCTGAGCATCACCTGATTCGGGCTTTTAGTTCTGGAAAATCACCGGCTTATAGTCTAACCTGAAGCGTATGGTCCGCTGCCTTCAAGGTCATTTCTGCAATGATTCAGAGTACAGCAAGCACTACGATCCAGACGGGTTCCGGTTTTGAAAACCTCTCCCGCATCAGCCAGCAGGGTCTGAAGCAGGTGGATTCGGGTTCCCGAACAGGTCGCGCTGTTCTTTCTTCAGCTTCTGATTCTGGTCAGGTCACTGAATTGACGGCTGATGAGCAGCAGCAGGTTCAGGAACTCAAGCAGATCGACCGCAAAGTCCGTGCGCATGAACAGGCTCATCTTGCCGTTGGCGCTGATCTGGTGCGCGGTGGTCCGTCCTACAGCTATCAAATCGGGCCTGACAATCAACGCTATGCCGTTGGCGGCGAAGTTTCGATAGATACGTCTCCCGGCCGGACGCCGGAAGACACCATTCCCAAGGCCCAGCATATTCGCGCCACGGCCCTGGCCCCCGTCGACCCTTCCTCTCAGGATCAGAGTGTCGCAGCCCAGGCCAGCCGTATGGAAGGTGAGGCACGGATAGCGGTTGCCGTGCAGCAGCGGGAAGAATCGGCAAATGCCGATCAGGGCAATACCCGCTTGTATCGGAGTGTCGAGCAAAGCGGCGGTGGAAGCGCCCAGATGGGCGCGCTTCTGGATTCCTTTGCCTGATCAGTCGGGCATTTCAGGGTTGCCGCGATGCGGGCGTTCATCCTTGGAGCTTTCTGCGGAGAAGTGGAGCGTTTGTTCCTGAACGACAAAACCCGGTCCCTTGGCGATCCTTTCTGTCGCTGCTCGATTCCCTTGTCGCAGCACACTTCAACACGTCCAAAATCGATATACAGCAGATGTGTCCGGTTTTGATCTCGAAAACGGCCTCGTTTGACTCGAAATGATGGGGTTCGGGCTGGCGTACCACGGCATTGTCAAAAATCGAGTTCCTACAGGCGAAGGTGCGTGGCTTTTGGCCCCATGCTCTTCAAGTCGGTGGCTTTGCTCAAAGCTTGTCAATATTGACGCAGAAAGAAGTCATTATTTTCGGTTATGATATACCGCATGATAGTGCTTTAAGCCCTCTGGTTTCATTTCAAAACGTAGTTCCGACTATTTACCAAGAAATTTTCCAAGCATGACTCTTTCACGACTTGTCAGAACGACTTTTCTGGTCGCCACAATTTCCGGTTGTTCATCCGTGCCACGTATTGTCAGTGAGTACAAGATTGACATTCAGCAGGGCAATGTACTGACTCAGGAGATGGTTTCCCAACTCAGGCCTGGTCTGACCAAGGATCAGGTCCGTTTCATTCTCGGCACGCCAGTACTGATGGACATGTTCCACGCCAATCGCTGGGATTACGTTTATCGCTTGCAGAAGGGCAACACCGGGGTCGTCGAGATGAGAAACTTTTCAACATTCTTTGATCCTAACGACAAACTTGTTCGAGTCGCCGGAGACGTGACGGCCTCTGTGGCCGCAGACGCTTCTGCCGTGCCGGATAGCAGGATGCGCGAAATCGACCTGGGTTCGATCGCGCCTGGCAGTATTGCGCCGCCTCCCGAAGAAAAGGGCTTTTTCGGGAGAATGATGGAAAGTGTGGGTTTCTGAAAGGAATGGCATGAGGATTGCTATTGTTGGTGCCAATGGGCGCATGGGTCGTATGCTGATCGAATCGACCCTGCAGGACGGTGGGTTGGAACTTGTCTCGGCAATTGATCAGCCGGGTACGCCGGCCATAGGCAAGGACGCTGGCGAACTGGTCGGGATGCCCTGTGGCGTACAGGTAACAACGGACCTTGAGGCCGGAATTGCCATGGCTGATTGCCTGATCGACTTTACCCGCCCTGAAGGCACGCTTGAGCACCTCGCCATTTGCCGCCGTCACAAGGTCGCCATCGTGATCGGAACGACTGGTTTTAATGAACAAGGCAAGAGGACGATTGCTGATACGGCACGCGAGATTCCGGTTGTATTTGCACCGAACATGAGTGTTGGCGTGAATGTCGTATTTAAACTGCTCGATACGGCGTCGCGCATTCTTGCCGAAGGCTACGACATCGAGATTGTCGAAGCGCATCATAAACACAAAATCGATGCGCCCTCCGGTACGGCACTGCGCATGGGCGAGGTGGTCGCACAGGCCCTCGGGCGTGATCTCAAGGCATGTGCCGTTTTTGGCCGTGAGGGGGTAACCGGTGAGCGTGATCCCTCCACCATCGGCTTTGCTACCGTGCGTGGCGGCGATATCGTCGGTGATCACTCGGTCATGTATTGCGGTATTGGTGAACGCGTCGAGATCAGCCACAAGGCGGGAAGCCGTATGCCTTACGCTCTGGGCAGCCTGCGTGCGGCACGCTTTCTGGCCGGCAGGAAGAATGGCTTGTTTGATATGCAGGATGTTCTTGGCTTGCGCTAAGAACTCCTGATCAAACAACAATCCGGGCGTCAAGAATGAAATCCCCACTGCTGGCCGGAAAACTCCGTGAGATATTTGGCGGAGACGGTGAAACAGTATGCAAGCAGTTGCTGATGGCTGCGGCAAAGGATCATCCGGATCTGGCGCACGGAATGGCGAAAGTGCTGGAAGTTACGGATGGAGTGATCGCCCAGCTTGTCGGCGTGCATCAGGTCCAGTCGGATCTCTCTGAGGATGCTTTTTCGAACTGGAACCTCAAAAGCGGCTGCATCGATTCGGGGAAACAGTGGAAAGCACTGCTTGGCTTCGCCGAAGGCGAACTGGATGACAGCATCGCCGGTTGGCGACGCCTGGTACAGCCGGAAGATCTGCTGGCCTTTGACACGGCAATTGCCAGTCACGTGCAGGGGCAATCCCGTTCTTTCCAGTCTGAATGCCGACTGAAAACCAAGGCCGGGCACTGGAAGTGGCTGTTCCTCAAGGGTCTGGTTGTCGCCCGTGATGCTGGCGGAGAACCCGTGCGACTCTTGCTGTTACAGCGAGATATTACCCGTTTCAGATCGTCTGAAGCGGAAGCGCTGTCGGCCAAGGAATCGGCCGAGGCGGCCAATCGGGCGCGCAGCTATTTCATGGCCAATATGAGTCACGAGATACGGACGCCGATGAACGGGATTATCGGCATGACCGAACTGGCGCTCGATACCCAACTCGATGCCGAGCAGCGACACTATCTGAGGACGGTCAAGTCATCCGCCGAATCACTCCTGGCCATTGTTAACGATATCCTCGATTTTTCGAAGATCGAAGCCGGTAAGTTGCACTTCGAAGAGATTCCTTTTTCACTATCCAGTCTGGTTTTTGAAGCGGTTCGTACCCAGGCGGTGGCGGCGCATAAGAAAGAACTGGAAGTTATCGTTTCGCTGGCGCCAGATGTGCCTTCCCGTGTACTGGGGGATCCGACACGCCTGCGTCAGGTGATCTCCAACCTGGTCGGAAACGCGGTCAAGTTTACCGATCGGGGTGATATCTCGGTTGAGGTTTCGCTTGAGGAACGCTCGTCTTCTTCCGTGTCTCTCCGCTTTGCGGTCCGGGATACCGGGATTGGTATTCCGGCTTCACGGCAGGGGGCAATTTTCGAGGCCTTTTCCCAGGTTGATGATTCGACGACAAGACGTTTTGGTGGAACCGGCCTGGGTTTGACGATCTGTTCTCATCTGGCCCAGATGATGGGAGGGCGGGTCTGGCTCGAGAGTACTGAAGGCCTGGGTTCCTGCTTTTTCTTTAACGGCCGCTTTGGTATCGATGCAAGCAGTGTAGCCATTCTTCCGGATCAGCAGTTCAGCAGTCAGCGAGCCCTGTTGCTTGAAAGCAATCCGGCAGTTGCGGCGCAATTATTGGCTTTTCTTGCTCAGACCGGTTTGCTGACGACGCATATTATCGAAACCCAAGAGGCGCTTGACGCGCTCAAGAAGTCCCATGATCTTGGCTTTCCTTACGATTTTGTGCTGGTTGATGCACAGATGCCGGCGCCAGGAGGAATGGCACTGGCCGAATCGTGGCCGGACGGAAATCATTCCGAGAAGCTGATCATGCTGCTCAATACCGAGCAGCAGCGTCAGAATCTGAAACATCTGCGCGAACTTGGCGTTGCTGCCCATCTGGTCAAGCCGGTTGCGCCCGAAGATCTGATTGAGGCATTGAAACTTGTATCAGGCCAGAAAGCGGAACAGGATCACCTGCTTGCTCCCTTCGAGTTCGATGCACGACTTGAGGTTGATGAAACAAACCGACTCGAAGTATTGCTGGTCGAGGACAATCCGGTAAATCAGGAACTTGCCGAGCGCCTGCTGACAAAACGGGGTTATCGCGTCACCTTGGCCAATAATGGTGCCGAGGCGGTGGACTACTTCGAGAAACACCATTTCGATCTTATTTTCATGGATATGCAGATGCCGGTCATGGACGGCATTGAAGCCGCCGAATCGATTCGTTCGCGTGAAATGCGTCGGAGCTGGGTGATCTCGCAGGAATTCAAGCAGGTCTATATCATTGCCATGACAGCCAATGCCATGGATGGGGATCGGGATCGCTGTCTGCAGGCTGGAATGAACGATTACGTATCCAAGCCGATCAAGCCGCAGGAGTTTTACGCGGCTATCGATCGGGGTCTTGGTGTGGAGAGCAGTTCGGAGGATCCGGCAGTGCCCGAGTCTGCACACTCAATCACTGATACCTCGCTTGATCTGCGTGCGGCAATGCGCGATCTGGGAGATCGTGATCTGTTGCAGACCATGGCCGGCATGCTGATCAATGAATGGGATGGGCATTTGTCACGGATTCAAGCCGATTTGAGTGACAGGAATGCCGCTCAACTTTGTATGGATGCACACACGGTCAAGAGCCTGCTGGCCATTTTCCACGGCGAAACGGCGCGTCGAATCGCGCTTGATCTGGAGCATGCAGCCAGGGCGAGCGATGGCGTTAACTGGGAACGTTGCATACAACTGGCCAACGCCCTGTCTCTGGAGATGACTCGACTGAAGCCGGAGATGGAACAATTTGTTCGCGGCGAGCTTGCGCATTAGACCTGCAGGGCTGAAGAATTGCCGTAATAGGGGCTCTCAGGTATAATCTGCAACTATTCAAGTGTTTAAGCGGGAGGGCTGCATGCCCGTCCCGCTTTTGCATATCTAAGCTACGGATCAGGAGTCTTTTGTGTCGCTGCTACCCTCGCTTCCGCCCGCGCTTCTCGCCCTTGCTGATGGCACTGTATTCCGTGGTCACGCCATTGGTTCCCAAGGCATCACCAGTGGCGAGGTGGTGTTCAATACGGCGATGACCGGTTATCAGGAAATTCTTACCGATCCTTCCTATTGCCGGCAGATTGTCACCTTGACCTACCCGCATATCGGCAATACCGGTTGTAATGACGAGGACTTCGAGTCGCGTGCCAATTTTGCGGCCGGACTAGTCATTCGTGATCTGCCGATTCGCGCTGAAAACTGGCGTATGCAGGGGAACTTGCCCGATTATTTGAAAAAGCATGGCATAGTAGCCATTGCCGGAATTGATACGCGCAAACTGACACGCATCCTGCGCGAGAAAGGTGCGCAGGCCGGTTGCATCATGGCCGTTGCGGTTGACGAGACAAAAGCCATTGCCGAGGCACGTGCTTTCCCCGGTCTGGCCGGAATGGATCTGGCCAAGGTGGTCAGTGTCGACTCGCCTTACGCATGGAACGAGGGTGAGTGGTCCTTGAAAGGCTATCAGCCGGCCCCTGCGGCAAAGTTCCACGTTGTGGCCTATGACTATGGTGTCAAGCGCAATATTCTGCGCATGCTGGCTGCTCGTGGCTGCAAGGTGACTGTCGTGCCGGCACAGACCCCTGCGGCTGAGGTGCTCGAATACCGGCCGGACGGCGTTTTCCTGTCCAATGGGCCGGGCGACCCCGAGCCTTGCGACTACGCCATTACCGCCATTCGCCAACTGCTGGCTGCTGGTGTGCCGACCTACGGTATCTGTCTCGGTCACCAGTTACTGGCTCTGGCTTCCGGCGCAAAGACGATCAAGATGAAGTTTGGTCATCATGGTGCCAACCACCCGGTCAAGGATCTCGACACCCAGCAGGTACTGATCACCAGTCAGAACCATGGGTTCGCGGTTGATCCAGGG